>NZ_JBSFET010000039.1:0-61424 GCF_053594575.1 Streptomyces sp. NPDC001880 | reverse complement strand
TGCGCACGGAGCGCTGGGACGAGGCGCTCGACGCCTTCCGCAGCATCGGCACCCGCGCCACCAGGTATCCCTGGGCGTACTTCGGCGACGATCCGCGCCAGGAGTTCCTCGAAACCCGTTCCGGCACCCGCGTCCAACTGGCCTCCCGAACTCCCTTCTTCGGCCGTCCCCCGCAGCCTTGCACCGCACCGGCCCCCACCCCGGTCCGGGCGTCCGGCGCCCCCTGCGCGGTCGCGATAGCGGCGGCCCGCCCGGCGGACGTGGCGCAGGCCGCGCTGATGTGCGGCGTCTCGCTCCGTACCGCCCCCGCGACCGACACCCACACCTATGTCGAGGCCGTTGCCGACGCCCGCCCCGCCAAGCGCTCGGTCCTGTCCACCGAGGACCCGCTGACCACGGCGGCCGACAACTTCACCACCGGCGAGAAGTGGCCCACGCTGGTCCTGCGCCGCACCCCCGAACGCTGCGGGATCACACTGTTCCTCAAGGGCAGACCGCTGGCCGCCCACGAGTGGGACGCCACGTCCCCGGCCCCCGACCACGCCGCGGTCACCGCCACGGCCGAGGCCCTGGCCCGCGCCTTCGCCCTCCCGGACCCCCGCCCGCTGACGCACGTCCTGCGCTCCACCGGCAATCCGCCCCGCCACCAGGCGGACCTCCTGGCGGCGCTCTCCCTGCCCCCGCTCCCCCCGGGCTTCGGCGAGCGCCCGGACGTCCTGGACACCCTGCCGGGCGCCCGGGTGCTCACCCGCCGGGGACTGCTGGCCGGCATGCGCTCCGCGATGACCACCCGGGACGGCGAACACCCGGCGCCCCCGGGCGCCTACCGCCCCCGCCGGCCGCGCTGGTGGCTGCTGCGCACGCTGGGCCTGCTGCTCTTCGCGGCAGCCGCGGTGCACGGCTGGGCGACGCCCGGCGTCACCCCGGTCCACGCGACGGTGTACACGCTCGTGGCCCTGTACCTGGCCACCGCACTGACGCGCGCCTGGCGCCGGCGGCGGGCACGCACCGCGGCGGCCCCGGAGTAAGAGCGTCAGCAGCAGCCGCCCCCCGGGAGTGTGCGCACATTGCGCGCCTCCACGGCACGGGCGGCCAGCAACTCGTCGGCCGGGTAGGCGACTTCCTCCAGTGTCAGCCCGTGCGAACGCACCACGTGCACCCCGGGGTCGCGCACCCGGGCCGCGAGCACCTGGGCCGGCCACTCGGCCGGACGGCGCCCGTCCCCGACGAAGAGCGCCGCACCGATCAGCGCCCGGACCATGTTGTGGCAGAACGCGTCCGCCTGCACGGTCGCCGTCAGGATCCCGGTCGCCTCGTCCCGTTCCCAACTCAGTTTCTGCAACGTGCGGATGGTCGTCGCGCCCTCGCGCTTCCTGCAGTACGCGGCGAAGTCGTGCTCCCCGACCATCCGGGCAGCCGCCTCGTTCATGGCCGCCATGTCCAACGGCCGGTCGTGCCACAGCACATGACCGCGTACCAGCGGATCCACCCCGCCGGGACGGTCGGCGACGCGGTAGGCGTAACGACGCCACAGCGCCGAGAACCGCGCGTTGAAACCGTCGGGCGCCGGCGCGATCCGCCAGATCCGCACATCGGGCGCCATCCGCCCGGCCATCCGCCGCAGCAGCTTCTCCCCGTGCTCGGCCCACACCTCGTCCGGCAGGTCGACATGCGCGACCTGCCCCCGCGCGTGCACCCCGGCATCGGTCCGCCCGGCGACGGTCAGGTCGTACGTCCGCGAGGACCGCGTCACGGTCCGCAGCGCGTCCTCGATCTCCCCCTGGACGGTCCGCCTGGCGGTCTGCTTCGCCCAGCCCGAGAAGTCCTTGCCGTCGTAGGCCAGGTCCAGCCGCACCCGTACGAAGCCGGGCTCCACGTCGTCACTCACCCAAGGGTCCTTTTCCGCAGCTGCTCACAGGTACATACGGAACGGGCCCGCACCGCCCCGAAGGGTGATGCGGGCCCGTCCAGTGGTCTCAGAACGCTCAGGCGTCCTTGGACTCGGCGTCGTCGGCCGGCTTGGCGTCCTCGACGGCCTCGGCCGGAGCCTCGTCCTTCTTGAGGGCGTCTTCCTTGACCGCACGCTTCGTGGCGGCCTCGGCCTCACCGGTGGCCTGCTGGGCCACGGTCAGCGCCTCGACCAGCTCGATGACCGCCATCGGGGCGTTGTCGCCACGACGGTTGCCGATCTTGGTGATGCGGGTGTAACCACCGGGGCGGTTCTCGTACCGCGGGGCGATCTCGGTGAAGAGCGTGTGCACGACGCCCTTGTCCGTGATCGACTGCAGCACCAGGCGACGGTTGTGGATGTCGCCCTTCTTCGCCTTGGTGATGAAACGCTCGGCGACCGGACGCAGGCGACGGGCCTTGGCCTCGGTCGTGGTGATGCGGCCGTGCTCGAACAGCGACTTCGCGAGGTTGTTGAGAAGCAGCTTCTCGTGCGCGGCGCTGCCGCCCAGACGGGCACCCTTGGCGGGCTTCGGCATGGTGTTTCTCCTTGTGTGCTGCACCGGCCGTATCAGGTACCGGTGTCAGTTCCCGCGCGGCGGACGCCACACGGAAGTTCAAGAGCCGACGGGCACGGTCGAGCCCGTCCGGCGGTCGAGGGCAAAGCCTCACCCCGGTCCGGGGCACCCGCAAAAACCCGGGCGCCCCGGCCGGAGGCGTATCAGTACTGCTCGGTCTCCACGAAACCGGCATCCGCGTCGTCGTCCGCGCCGAACGCGTCCGCCGCGGCGGTCGGGTCGAAGCCGGGAGGCGAGTCCTTCAGCGCGAGGCCCATACCGGCCAGCTTCGCCTTGACCTCGTCGATCGACTTCGCACCGAAGTTGCGGATGTCGAGCAGGTCGGCCTCGGAACGAGCCACGAGCTCACCCACGGAGTGGATGCCCTCGCGCTTGAGGCAGTTGTACGAACGGACCGTGAGCTCCAGCTCCTCGATCGGCAGCGCCAGATCGGCGGCGAGCGCGGCGTCCGTCGGGGACGGGCCCATGTCGATGCCCTCGGCGTCGATGTTGAGCTCGCGCGCCAGGCCGAACAGCTCGACCAGGGTCTTACCGGCCGAGGCCATGGCGTCACGCGGACGCATGGCCTGCTTGGTCTCGACGTCGACGATCAGCTTGTCGAAGTCGGTGCGCTGCTCGACACGGGTCGCCTCGACCTTGTACGTGACCTTGAGCACCGGCGAGTAGATGGAGTCGACCGGGATACGGCCGATCTCCTGGCCCATCTGCTTGTTCTGGACGGCGGAGACGTAGCCGCGACCGCGCTCGACGGTCAGCTCCATCTCCAGCTTGCCCTTGCCGTTGAGCGTGGCCAGGACCAGGTCCGGGTTGTGCACCTCGACACCGGCCGGCGGGGCGATGTCGGCGGCGGTGACCAGGCCGGGACCCTGCTTGCGCAGGTACATCACGACCGGCTCGTCGTGCTCCGAGGAGACGACCAGCTGCTTGATGTTGAGGATGAGGTCGGTGACGTCCTCCTTGACGCCCGGCACGGTGGTGAACTCGTGCAGGACACCGTCGATCCGGATGCTGGTGACAGCGGCACCGGGGATCGAGGAGAGGAGCGTACGGCGGAGAGAGTTGCCGAGGGTGTAGCCGAAGCCCGGCTCCAGCGGCTCGATGACGAACCGGGAGCGGAACTCGTCAACGACCTCTTCGGTCAGCGACGGACGCTGAGCGATAAGCATGTTGCGTTCCTTCAGTCGTGGGCGCCCACTATTTGACGCCCCCAGATACTGACAAGGGTACGGGCGGCACGACCCCGAAGGGGCCGTACCGCCCGGACCCGCGAGCTACTGCCTGAAGCAGAGCCCGAAATCAGACGCGGCGACGCTTGGGCGGGCGGCATCCGTTGTGCGGGGTGGGGGTGACGTCCTGGATCGAGCCGACCTCCAGGCCGGTGGCCTGGAGCGAACGGATCGCGGTCTCGCGGCCGGAGCCCGGACCCTTCACGAAGACGTCAACCTTGCGCATGCCGTGCTCCTGCGCGCGGCGGGCGGCCGACTCGGCGGCCATCTGCGCGGCGAAGGGGGTGGACTTGCGCGAGCCCTTGAAGCCGACGTGGCCGGCGGAGGCCCAGGAGATCACGTTGCCCGAGGGGTCCGTGATCGAGACGATGGTGTTGTTGAACGTGCTCTTGATGTGCGCGTGGCCGTGAGCGACGTTCTTCTTTTCCTTGCGACGCACCTTCTTGGCTGCGCCCTGACGACCCTTGGGGGGCATGTCTTGACTCCAGATGGAGAGGGGAGGTGATCGGTCCTACAGCGAAGACCGCTGGTTGCTGCGGATGACCGGTGGCCCGGATGCCCGCAGTGCGTCCGCTGAGGACTACTTCTTGCCCGGCTTCTTCTTGCCGGCGATCGCGCGACGCGGGCCCTTGCGGGTACGAGCGTTCGTGCTGGTGCGCTGGCCGTGGACCGGCAGGCCGCGGCGGTGACGCAGACCCTGGTAGCAGCCGATCTCGACCTTGCGGCGGATGTCGGCCTGGATCTCGCGACGGAGGTCACCCTCGGTGCGGAGGTTGGCGTCCACGTACTCGCGGATCTTGACCAGGTCCTCTTCGGCCAGGTCGCGAACGCGGGTGTTGGGGTTCACGCCCGTGGTGGCGAGAATCTCCTTGGACCGGGTGCGCCCGATACCGAAGACGTAGGTGAGGGCAACCTCCACGCGCTTTTCGCGCGGGATGTCAACACCTGAAACGCGTGCCATTCAATGGCTCCAGTTGTTCATTCGGGGGTCTTCCGCAGTGCCGCTCCCGATCGCCGACCCCTCACAGGGAGAGGTGGTACGCCCGGGTCCCCGGCCCCCACCGGAGGTGTCGTCAGCCGAAGCTTGGACGGACTCTGCGTATGTACGTATTACGTGCGTCGCGCGAAGTGCTGCGAGATGCAGGGGGTCGTACGTCAGCCCTGGCGCTGCTTGTGGCGCAGGTTGTCGCAGATGACCATGACCCGACCGTGACGGCGGATCACCTTGCACTTGTCGCAGATCTTCTTGACGCTCGGCTTGACCTTCATGGGATGTCAGGTTCTCCGGGTCAGTGCCGTCACCGCGCGGAAGCGGGGTGGAGGCAAGATCTACTTGTAGCGGTAGACGATCCGGCCACGCGTCAGGTCGTACGGAGAGAGCTCCACGACGACCCGGTCATCCGGAAGGATTCGGATGTAGTGCATCCGCATCTTGCCGCTGATGTGCGCGAGGACCTTGTGACCGTTCTGGAGTTCCACCTTGAACATGGCGTTCGGGAGGGACTCGATCACGGTGCCCTCAATTTCGATGGCACCTTGCTTCTTGGCCACGCTTCGCCTTTCGAATCGGCTACCTTGATCGACTCTCGACATCGCATGCGGACACACTGATGCACGACAGCCGACGAGTCAGTCTACGTCAGCGAACCCCAAAAGACGAATCCGTCAAGTTTGCCCACCCGAGGAGATCCTTAGACCTCCACAAGCAGGTCAAATCGCCCGAGTGCCGTCAGCGGACGGGGTCTCCCCTGGTCCTCAAGGCCTTGGGGAGGGATCCGGCGCCGTCTCGATCCCGGCCCCTCCCCCACGCTCAGCCCAGCGGATCCGGCGCCGCCTCGATCCCGTACTGCGCCAGCTTCGCCTTGCCGCAGTCCGGGGCGGTCAGCACCAGGGGGCCCTGCTCGGTGAGGGCGATCGAGTGCTCCCAGTGGGAGGACCAGGTGCCGTCCGTCGTGATGACGGTCCAGTCGTCCTGGAGCACCTCGGTCCGCGCCGTACCGAGCGAGACCATCGGCTCGATGGCCAGGCAGACACCGGGAACGAGCTTGATGCCCTTGCCGCGCTTGCGGGCGACGTAGTTCAGCAGGTGCGGGTCCATATGCATCTCGGTGCCGATGCCGTGGCCGCCGTAGTCCTCGATGATCCCGTACTTGCCGGTGGCGGGGCGGGGCTGGCGGCGGATGTAGGACTCGATCGCCTTCGAGATGTCGACCAGTCGGTTGTTCACCTTCATCGCGGCGATACCGGCCCACATGGACTCCTCGGTCACCCGGGAGAGCTCGACCAGCTCCGGAGCGTGACCGGTGCCCACGAAGGCCGTGTAGGCGGCGTCGCCGTGCCAGCCGTCGACGATCGCGCCGGCGTCGATGGAGATGATGTCGCCGTCCTTGAGGACGGTCTTGCCGTCCGGGATGCCGTGGACGACGACCTCGTTGACCGAGGTGCAGATGGTCGCGGGGAAACCGCCGTACCCGAGGAAGTTCGACTTCGCACCGTGATCGGCGATCACCTTGCGGGCGACCTGGTCCAGGTCGAGCGTGGTGGCGCCGGGCACCGCCGCCTCGCGGGTGGCCGCGTGAATGGCAGCGACCACCAGCCCCGCCTCGCGCATCTTCGCGATCTGCTCGGGGGTCTTGATCTGCACCATTGCGTGGCGCCTCTCTGCATCGGACTGCGTCGAACGGTGACGTCTGCGGCGTACTCACACAACGATACGGCGCAAACAGTCGGCCGCGGCGCCCATGGACGCCGCGGCCGACTGCACAGGTACTGCGGGTGTTTCGCTCAGCCCTGGTCGGACTTGAGCGCCTCCATCGCCCGCTCGGTCACATCGTTGACCTTGCCGAGCGCGGAGATGGTGACCACCAGGTTCTGGGCCCGGTAGTAGTCGATGATCGGCTCGGTCTGCGAGTGGTAGACCTCCAGCCGGGTGCGGACCGTTTCCTCGGTGTCGTCGTCGCGCTGGTACAGCTCGCCGCCGCAGACGTCGCAGACACCCTCGGCCTTCGGCGGGTTGTACGTCACGTGGAAGACGTGCGAGCCGTCGTTCCGGCAGATCCGGCGGCCGGCGATGCGCTTGACCACCTCGTCCTCGGGAACTTCCAGGTCCAGGACCGCGTCGAGCTTGGTGCCCTCGTCCTTGAGCATGGCGTCAAGGGCCTCGGCCTGACCCACATTGCGCGGGAAGCCGTCCAGCAGGAAGCCGTTCACGGCGTCCGGCTGGGACATGCGGTCCTTGGCCATCCCGATGGTGACCTCGTCCGGCACCAACTGACCTGCGTCCATGAAGGCGCGGGCCTGCTTGCCAAGGTCGGTGCCCTGGCTGATGTTGGCGCGGAAGAGATCGCCCGTGGAGATCTGCGGAATCGACAGGTTCTTGGCAAGGTACGCAGCCTGCGTTCCCTTGCCGGCACCGGGCGGCCCGACGAGGACGATTCGCATCAGCGGAGGAACCCTTCGTAATTGCGCTGCTGGAGCTGACTCTCGATCTGCTTCACGGTCTCCAGACCCACACCCACGATGATGAGGATGCTCGTCCCGCCGAACGGGAAGTTCTGGTTGGCGCCACCGAAGCCTGCCAACGCCATCGTCGGCACAAGAGCGATCAGACCCAGGTACAGCGAGCCCGGCCAAGTGATCCTGTTGAGCACGTAGCTCAGGTACTCGGCAGTAGGTCGACCAGCCCGGATACCCGGGATGAAGCCACCATACTTCTTCATGTTGTCGGCGACTTCCTCGGGGTTGAACGAAATCGCCACATAGAAGAAGGCGAAGAAGACGATCAACAGGAAGTACGCCGTGATGTAGATCGGGTGGTCACCCGTGACGAAGTTGTCCTTGATCCAGGTCGCCCAGCCCGCAGTGGAGTTGGAGAACTGGACGATCAGGGCGGGGATGTACAGCAGCGAAGAAGCGAAGATGACGGGAATCACACCCGCCTGATTGACCTTCAGCGGAATGTACGTCGACGTACCGCCGTACGACCTGCGGCCGATCATGCGCTTCGCGTACTGCACCGGGATACGGCGCTGGGCCTGCTCGACGAAGACGACGAGGGCCACCATCACGAAGCCGATCAGGATGACGGTGCCGAACTCGATCCAGCCGTCGGCCAGCTTGCCGCTGGTCTTGATGGCCCACAGGGAGCCGGGGAAGCTGGCGGCGATCGAGATGAACATCAGGATCGACATGCCGTTGCCGATGCCGCGGTCGGTGATGAGCTCACCGAGCCACATGACGGCCGCGGTGCCCGCGGTCATCGTGATGACCATCACGATGGTCGTGAAGATCGACTGGTCCGGGACGATCTGATCGGCGACCGGGCAGCCGCTGAAGAGAGCGCCGCTGGTGGCGGTGGCCACCAGGCCGGTGCCCTGGAGGATGGCGAGCGCGACGGTCAGATAACGCGTGTACTGCGTGATCTTGGCCTGGCCGGACTGCCCCTCCTTCTTGAGCGTCTCCAGTCGGGGGATGACCACGGTCAGCAGCTGAAGAATGATGCTGGCAGTGATGTACGGCATGATGCCGAGCGCGAAGATCGTGATCTGCAGCAATGCACCACCGCTGAACATGTTCACCAGGCCGAAGAGGCTGTTGTTGCCCTTACTGGCCTGATCAACACACATCTGGACGTTCTCGTAACTCACTCCCGGTACGGGGATGTGTGCCCCGAGCCGGTAGATCACGATGATGCCGAGCGTGAAGAGCAGCTTCTTGCGCAGGTCGGGCGTCTTGAACGCCCGGGCGAACGCGGTGAGCACGGTGCCTCCTGCGACCCCCGCGCAGAGCGAAGAGGTGACGGTCTTGAGGATCGACGAATACGTAAAGAGTCAAAGTCCCCGGGCGGGCGCCCAGGGGTTACCACACAACGACGCACGCCACCTTACCGGCGACCATGCCCCCCTAGGAACGACCAACCGGGGATGCCCCATATGAGAGGCATCCCCGGTCGGATGTTCAAGCCATCGAGTTGTCTCAGACGAGCTCGGTGACGGTGCCGCCGGCGGCGGCGATCTTCTCCTTGGCGGAGCCGGAGACGGCGTCAACCGAAACCTGCAGCGCCACGGAGATCTCGCCCTGTCCGAGGACCTTGACGAGGTGGTTGTTGCGCACCGCACCCTTGGCGACCAGGTCGGCCACGGTGACCTCTCCACCCTCGGGGTAGAGCGTCGCGAGCTTGTCCAGGTTCACGACCTGGTACTCGGTGCGGAACGGGTTCTTGAAGCCCTTGAGCTTCGGGAGACGCATGTGGAGGGGCATCTGCCCACCCTCGAAGCGCTCCGGAACCTGGTAACGGGCCTTGGTGCCCTTGGTGCCACGACCGGCGGTCTTACCCTTGGACGCCTCACCACGACCCACACGGGTCTTGGCGGTCTTGGCGCCCGGGGCGGGCCGGAGGTCATGGGCCTTCAGCGGCTTGTTCTCCGCCATGTCAGTCGACCTCCTCAACCGTCACGAGGTGGCGGACGGTGTGCACCATTCCGCGGAACTCGGGGCGGTCCTCCTTGACAACCACGTCGTGCAGGCGCTTGAGCCCGAGCGAACGCAGGGTGTCGCGGTGGTTCTGCTTGCTGCCGATGTACGACTTCGTCTGCGTGATCTTGAGGCGAGCCATTACGCACCCGCTCCCGCACGCGCACGAAGCAGGGCCGCGGGGGCGACGTCCTCGAGCGGCAGACCGCGGCGGGCCGCGATCTCCTCGGGACGCTGCAGGCCCTTGAGGGCCTCCACGGTCGCGTGCACGATGTTGATCGCGTTGTCGGAGCCGAGCGACTTCGACAGGATGTCGTGAACGCCGGCGCACTCCAGAACGGCGCGCACCGGGCCACCGGCGATAACACCGGTACCGGGGGAAGCAGGCTTCAGCAGGACGACGCCCGCAGCCTTCTCGCCCTGGATCGGGTGCGGAATGGTGCCCTGGATGCGCGGGACCTTGAAGAAGTTCTTCTTGGCCTCTTCCACGCCCTTGGCGATGGCCGCGGGAACTTCCTTGGCCTTGCCGTAGCCGACACCGACGGTGCCGTCACCATCGCCCACCACGACCAGCGCGGTGAAGCTGAAGCGACGACCACCCTTCACAACCTTGGCGACGCGGTTGATCGCGACAACGCGCTCAACGTACGCGGTCTTCTCGGCGGCAGCTGCGCCGCCGTCACGGCCCTTCCGGTCCCGCCGCTCGCCGCCACCGGCACCGCTTCCGCGGCGCTGGGGTCCAGCCATTGGAATTACCTCTCTCTGTTACGTCCGCTGTGCGTAGGAACCGGGCTCAGAACTTCAGACCGGCTTCACGGGCGGCGTCAGCCAGAGCGGCAATCCGCCCGGCGTACTGGTTACCACCGCGGTCAAACACGACGGCCTCGACGCCTGCGGCCTTGGCGCGCTCAGCGACCAGGGCGCCGACCTGCTTGGCCTGGGTGCTCTTGTCGCCCTCGCCACCACGGATGGAAACGTCCAGGGTCGACGCCGACGCGAGCGTGTGGCCCGCGATGTCGTCGATGACCTGGGCCACCATGTGGCGGTTGGACCGCGTCACGACCAAGCGCGGACGCTCCGGCGAACCGGAGATGTGCTTGCGGACACGGATGTGGCGACGCTTGAGGGCGGCACGCTTGTAGGCGTCGCCCTTGGCGATCTTCACGCCGTATGCCATGGCTACTTACCAGCCTTTCCGACCTTGCGGCGGATGACCTCGCCGGCGTACTTGACGCCCTTCGCCTTGTACGGGTCGGGCTTCCGCAGCTTGCGGATGTTGGCCGCCACTTCGCCGACCTTCTGCTTGTCGATTCCCTCGACGGACAGCTTGGTCGGGGACTCGACCTTGAAGGTGATGCCTTCCGGCGCCTCGACGACGATCGGGTGGCTGTAGCCCAGGGCGAACTCCAGGTTGGAGCCCTTCGCCTGGACGCGGTAACCGACACCGCTGATCTCGAGCGCCTTGCTGTATCCCTGGGTCACACCGGTGATCATGTTCGCCACCAGCGTGCGGGACAGGCCGTGAAGGGCCTTGTTCTGACGCTCGTCGTTCGGGCGGGTGACGCTGAGGAAGCCGTCCTCGCCCTTGGTGACCTCGATCGGCGACGCGACGGTGTGCGTGAGGGTGCCCTTGGGCCCCTTCACCGCGACCGTGCGGCCATCGATGGTGACGTCCACACCGGCGGGAACCTGGATGGGGAGCTTGCCGATTCGCGACATGAGCTATTCCTCCGTTCCCGACTACCAGACGTAGGCGAGGACTTCCCCACCTACGCCCTTCTTCTGAGCCTGCTGGCCGGTCAGGAGACCGTGGGACGTGGAGATGATCGCCACGCCCAGGCCACCGAGGACCTTCGGCAGGTTGGTGGACTTTGCGTATACACGCAGACCCGGCTTCGAGATGCGCTTGATGCCGGCGATCGAACGCTCGCGGTTCGGGCCGAACTTCAGCTCCAGGACGAGGTTCTTGCCGACCTCGGCGTCCTCGACCTTCCAGCCGGTGATGAAGCCCTCCTGCTGGAGGATCTCCGCGATGTGCGACTTGATCTTGCTGTGCGGCATCACGACGGAGTCGTGGTATGCCGAGTTCGCGTTACGCAGACGCGTGAGCATGTCTGCGATGGGATCAGTCATGGTCATGAATTGGCCTTCGGCCTCTCTCGCCGGGGTTTCCTGTATGCGCCATCCCTCTCCCCACTCAGAGGCGGGACGGGTGCGGTGCGGGGACCTACGGCGTAGTAAGTCGGTCTTGGACGGCAGGCGCCCAATCCCACAAGCCTACGGCATGTGAGGGCGGGCTCCTGCCGACCAGATGCTTACCGAGAGCTTCCGTCAATTCCCAACGCCCAAAGGGCGAAGGAGAATTACCAGGAGCTCTTGGTCACGCCCGGCAGCTCGCCACGGTGAGCCATCTCACGAAGGCACACGCGGCACAGGCCGAACTTGCGGTAGACGGAGTGGGGCCGGCCGCAGCGCTGGCAGCGGGTGTACGCGCGAACGCCGAACTTCGGCTTACGGGCGGCCTTAGCGATCAGAGCCTTCTTCGCCACGGTCAGTTCTCCTTGAACGGGAAGCCGAGGTGACGAAGGAGGGCACGACCCTCGTCGTCGTTGGTCGCCGTGGTGACCACGGTGATGTCCATGCCCCGGACCCGGTCGATCTTGTCCTGGTCGATCTCGTGGAACATGACCTGCTCCGTGAGACCGAAGGTGTAGTTGCCACGGCCGTCGAACTGCTTCGGCGACAGACCACGGAAGTCACGGATACGCGGCAGCGCGAGCGACAGCGTACGGTCCAGGAACTCCCACATGCGGTCACCGCGGAGGGTGACGTGGCAGCCGATCGGCTGACCCTCGCGCAGCTTGAACTGCGCGATGGACTTGCGGGCCTTGGTCACGGCCGGCTTCTGACCGGTGATCGTGGTGAGGTCGCGCACGGCGCCGTCGATCAGCTTGGAGTCGCGGGCGGCGTCGCCCACACCCATGTTGACCACGATCTTGACGAGACCGGGGATCTGCATGACGTTCTCGTACGAGAACTCCTCACGCAGCTTGCCGGCGATTTCCTCGCGGTACTTCGTCTTCAGACGCGGAGTGGTGGTGGTAGCCATCAGATGTCCTCACCCGTCCGCTTGGCAACGCGGATCTTGTTGCCTTCGTCGTCGAAGCGGTAACCGACGCGCGTGACGACCTTCTTGCCGTCCTTCTCCACGACGAGCTGAACATTGCTCACGTGGATCGGGGCCTCGGTCGTGACAATGCCACCGGTCTGCGAACCGCGAGCGGTCTGACCGGCCTTGGTGTGCTTCTTGACCCGGTTGACACCCTCGACGAGGACGCGGTCCTGAGCGGGGTAGGCCACGATGACCTTGCCCTGCTTGCCCTTGTCCTTACCGGTGATGACCTGAACCAGGTCGCCCTTCTTGATCTTCATGCTTACAGCACCTCCGGCGCGAGCGAGATGATCTTCATGAACTTCTTCTCGCGCAGTTCCCGGCCCACCGGGCCGAAGATGCGGGTGCCGCGGGGGTCACCGTCGTTCTTCAGAATGACGGCGGCGTTCTCGTCGAAGCGGATGTACGAGCCATCCTGACGGCGACGCTCCTTGACGGTGCGAACGATGACGGCCTTGACGACGTCACCCTTCTTCACGTTGCCACCGGGGATCGCGTCCTTGACGGTGGCGACGATGACGTCACCGATGCCCGCGTAGCGGCGACCCGAACCACCGAGAACACGGATGGTGAGGATTTCCTTCGCACCCGTGTTGTCGGCGACGCGAAGTCGCGACTCCTGCTGGATCACGTCTATCTCCTGATCGTCTGCCGGTTCCCGGCGGGGGCCGCTCCGTCACCGGAGCGAGCCCCCGCCGAGCCTGGCGGAACTTGCCTGAGGGGAATGCCCCTCAGGAATTACTTGGCCTTCTCGAGGATCTCGACGACGCGCCACCGCTTCGTGGCGGACAGCGGCCGGGTCTCCATCAGGAGGACGCGGTCGCCGACGCCGGCGGCGTTCTGCTCGTCGTGCGCCTTGAGCTTGTTGGTACGGCGGATGACCTTGCCGTACAGCGCGTGCTTGACGCGGTCCTCGACAGCGACGACGACGGTCTTGTCCATCTTGTCGCTGACGACCAGACCCTCACGGGTCTTGCGGAAACCGCGGTCGGTGTTGGTCTCAGTCACAGTCTTCTCGCTCATCAGACGCTCTCCACCGTCTCGATGCCCAGCTCACGCTCGCGCATCAGGGTGTAGATCCGGGCGATGTCCTTACGGACGGACTTGAGCCGACCGTGGTTCTCGAGCTGCCCGGTCGCCGCCTGGAAGCGGAGGTTGAACAGCTCTTCCTTGGCCTCGCGGAGCTTGTTGAGCAGCTCCTCGTTGCCCAGCTCGCGCAGCTCGGACGCCTTGGTTCCGGCCGACATCACGCCTCACCTGCCTCGCGCCGAACGATGCGGCACTTCATCGGAAGCTTGTGAGCAGCGCGGGTGAGCGCCTCACGAGCAATCTTCTCGTTCGGGTAGGACAGCTCGAACATCACGCGACCCGGCTTGACGTTCGCGATCCACCACTCGGGAGAACCCTTACCGGAACCCATGCGGGTCTCGGCCGGCTTCTTCGTCAGGGGACGGTCCGGGTAGATGTTGATCCAGACCTTGCCGCCACGCTTGATGTGACGGGTCATCGCGATACGAGCTGCCTCGATCTGACGGTTCGTCACGTACGCCGGGGTCAGCGCCTGGATGCCGTACTCGCCGAACGCAACCTGCGTGCCACCCTTGGACATACCGCTGCGCTTCGGGTGGTGCTGCTTGCGGTGCTTGACCCTACGGGGGATCAGCATTTCGGTCAGGCCTCCGTTCCGGTGCTCTCGGCAGCCGGAGCGGCAGCGGCAGGAGCCTCGGCCTTGGGGGCCTCGGCGGCCTGAGCCGACTGCTGCTGCGGCTTGCGACCGCGACCGCCACGCTCGCCACCGCGGCCACCGCGGCCGGCCGGGCGGTCGGCGCCGCCACGGGCCGGGCGGTTGCCGGCGCGGGCAGCGGCGTTCTCGGCGCGGACCTCGGCGATGTTCTTGACGTCGCCCTTGTAGATCCAGACCTTCACACCGATGCGGCCGAAGGTCGTCTTGGCCTCGAAGAAGCCGTAGTCGACGTTCGCGCGGAGCGTGTGCAGGGGCACACGGCCCTCGCGGTAGAACTCCGAGCGGGACATCTCGGCGCCACCGAGGCGGCCACCGCACTGGATCTTGATGCCCTTGGCGCCGGCCTTCATCGAGCTCTGCATGCTCTTGCGCATGGCACGACGGAAGGAGACGCGGGAGGAGAGCTGCTCGGCGACGGCCTGGGCCACCAGCTGAGCGTCCACCTCGGGGTTCTTGACCTCGAGGATGTTCAGCTGGACCTGCTTGCCGGTCAGCTTCTCCAGCTCGCCACGGATGCGGTCGGCCTCGGCGCCACGGCGACCGATGACGATGCCCGGGCGGGCGGTGTGGATGTCAACGCGGACGCGGTCGCGGGTGCGCTCGATCTCGACCTTGGAGATGCCGGCCCGCTCCATGCCCTTCGTCATCATGCGACGAATGGCGACGTCTTCCTTGACGTAGTCCTTGTACAGCTTGTCGGCGTACCAACGGGACTTGAAGTCCGTGGTAATGCCGAGCCGGAACCCGTGCGGGTTTACCTTCTGGCCCATTACCGGGTTCCTTCCTTGCTGCTGACGACCACGGTGATGTGGCTGGTCCGCTTACGGATCCGGTAGGCACGGCCCTGAGCACGCGGACGGAACCGCTTCAGGGTCGGGCCCTCGTCCACGTACGCCTCGCTGATGACCAGCGTGGAGGCGTCGGTGTGGTCGTAGTTGTGTGCGGCGTTGGCGATGGCGCTGTCCAGCACCTTGCCAACCGGCACGCTCGCGGCCTGCGGGGCGAAACGCAGGACCGCCTGAGCCTCCGTGGCGTCCATGCCACGGATGAGGTCCACCACGCGGCGGGCCTTCATGGGCGTGACGCGGATGTACCGCGCCTGGGCCCTGGCTTCCATGGTTGTCCCTTCGGTGTAAGTCATAGTCGTTTCCACCCCGCGGTTAGCGGCGCTTCGACTTCCGGTCGTCCTTGACGTGGCCGCGGAAGGTGCGAGTCGGCGAGAACTCGCCGAGCTTGTGGCCGACCATCGACTCGGTGACGAACACCGGGACGTGGATCTTGCCGTTGTGCACCGCGATGGTGTGACCCAGCATGGCCGGGATGATCATCGAGCGACGGGACCAGGTCTTGATGACGTTCTTGGTACCGGCTTCGTTCTGAGCGTCCACCTTCTTCAGGAGGTGGCCGTCAACGAAGGGTCCCTTCTTGAGACTGCGCGGCATCTAAACCCGCTCCTAGCGCTTCTTGTTCGTCTTGCGGCGGCGGACGATGTACTTGTTCGAAGCCTTCTTCGGCGAACGAGTACGACCCTCCTTCTGACCCCACGGGGAGACCGGGTGGCGACCACCGGAGGTCTTGCCCTCACCACCACCGTGCGGGTGGTCAACCGGGTTCATCGCGACACCGCGGACGGTCGGGCGAACGCCCTTCCAGCGCATGCGGCCGGCCTTGCCCCAGTTGATGTTCGACTGCTCGGCGTTGCCGACCTCGCCGATGGTGGCGCGGCAGCGGGCGTCGACCAGGCGGATCTCACCCGACGGCATACGAAGGTGGGCCATGGAGCCCTCCTTCGCCAGCAGCTGCACGGAGGCACCCGCGGAACGGGCGAACTTCGCGCCGCCGCCGGGCCGCAGCTCGATGGCGTGGATGGTCGTACCGACCGGGATGTTGCGCAGCGCCAGGTTGTTGCCGGGCTTGATGTCGGCGGCCGGGCCGTTCTCGACACGGTCGCCCTGCGACAGGCCACGCGGCGCGATGATGTAGCGCTTCTCGCCGTCCGCGTAGTGCAGGAGCGCGATGCGCGCGGTGCGGTTGGGGTCGTACTCGATGTGCGCGACCTTGGCCGGCACGCCGTCCTTGTCGTGACGACGGAAGTCGATCACTCGGTAGGCGCGCTTGTGGCCACCGCCCTGGTGGCGAACGGTCACACGACCGGTGTTGTTACGGCCGCCCTTGTTGTGCAGGGGGCGGACCAGCGACTTCTCCGGCGTGGACCGCGTGATCTCGACAAAGTCGGCGACGCTGGAGCCACGACGGCCCGGGGTCGTCGGCTTGTACTTGCGGATACCCATTTCTCAGTCCTCGTCCGATTTCGGACGATCCAGACCGCCCTTAGGCGGTCGGACCGCCGAAGATGTCGATACGGTCGCCCTCGGCGAGGGTCACGATGGCGCGCTTCGTGTCGGCGCGCTTGCCGAAACCGGTGCGGGTGCGCTTGCGCTTGCCCTGCCGGTTGATCGTGTTGACCCCGGTGACCTTGACCGAGAAGACCGCTTCCACGGCCTGCTTGATCTGGGTCTTGTTGGAGCCGGGCGCGACGATGAACGTGTACTTGTTCTCGTCGAGCAGCGCGTAGCTCTTCTCGGAAACAACCGGCTTGACGAGAACGTCGCGCGGGTCCGAGTAGGTCTTGCTGGTAACGGTCGCCTCGCTCATCAGGCGTCGCTCCCTTCGGTCTCAGCGGTCTGGGGGCCAGACACGAAGGACTCGAGGGCGGCCTGGGTGAAGACCACGTCGTCAGAGACGATCACGTCGTACGTGTTCAGCTGGCCCGGCTCCAGGATGTGCACCTGGGGCAGGTTGCGGGCGGACAGCCACGCGGCCTCGTCGGAGCGGTTGGCGACCAGGAGCAGGTTCTTGCGCTCCGAGATCTTGCCGAACAGCGTCTTGGCGGCCTTGGTGGAGACGGCACCCTCGACCACGCCGGTGACGACGTGGATGCGGGAGTGACGGGCCCGGTCCGAGAGGGCACCGCGCAGGGCGGCGGCCTTCATCTTCTTCGGGGTCCGCTGCGAGTAGTCACGCGGCACGGGGCCGTGGACGACGCCACCGCCGGCGAACTGCGGCGCACGGGTCGAACCCTGGCGCGCGCGGCCGGTGCCCTTCTGGCGGTACGGCTTGCGCCCACCACCACGGACCTCGCCGCGGGTCTTGGTCTTGTGCGTGCCCTGACGGGCCGCTGCCAGCTGCGCGACAACGACCTGGTGGATCAGCGGAACGCTGGTCTTGGCGTCGAAGATCTCCGCGGGGAGCTCGACGGTCCCGGCCTTGTCGCCTGCCGGCGAAAGGATGTCAATGGTGCTCATCGGTTCCTCAAGCCCCCTTGGCCGCGGTGCGGACCAGGACGAGGCCGCCGTTCGGACCAGGGACTGCGCCCTTGATGAGGAGCAGACCCTTCTCCGCGTCAACCGCGTGGATGGTCAGGTTCTGGGTGGTGACCCGCTCGTTGCCCATACGACCCGCCATGCGCATGCCCTTGAAGACACGGCCGGGGGTGGCACAGCCACCGATGGAGCCGGGCATACGGTGCACACGGTGGGCACCGTGGGACGCCTTGCCACCCTTGAAGTTGTGACGCTTCATCACACCGGCGAAGCCCTTGCCCTTGCTCTTGCCCGTGACGTCGACCTTGACGCCGGACTCGAACACCTCGGCAGTGACTTCCTGGCCCAGCGTGTACTCGCTGGCGTCAGGGGTGCGGAGCTCCACCAGGTGGCGGCGCGGGGTCACGTCGGCCTTGGCGAAGTGGCCCTTGAGGGGCTTGTTCACCTTGCGGGGGTCGATCTCGCCGAAGGCGATCTGGACTGCCTCGTAGCCGTCGTTGTCGTTGGTGCGGACCTGGGTGACGACGCAGGGCCCGGCCTTGACGACGGTCACCGGGACGACCCGGTTGTTCTCGTCCCAGACCTGGGTCATGCCGAGCTTCTCGCCCAGGACGCCCTTAATGTTCTTAGCCATCTCGCGCGTCACCTCAGAGCTTGATCTCGATGTCGACGCCCGCCGGCAGGTCGAGACGCATCAGCGAGTCAACCGTCTTCGGCGTGGGGTCGAGGATGTCGATGAGGCGCTTGTGCGTGCGCATCTCGAAGTGCTCGCGCGAGTCCTTGTACTTGTGCGGCGACTTGATGACGCAGTACACGTTCTTCTCAGTGGGCAGCGGCACCGGGCCCGCGACCGACGCACCAGTGCGGGTCACCGTCTCGACGATCTTCTTCGCCGAGGAGTCGATGACCTCGTGGTCGTAGGCCTTGAGCCGGATGCGGATCTTCTGTCCCGCCATGGCTACTAGTAGTCCTGTCTCTCGTAACGCTCTGGAACCCGGGAGCTCTGACGACTCCACCTCCGACCCACGCGGTCGGGCGTGTCGCATCCCCTCTACGCAGATCTCCCGAAGGATTTCCCAACCAAGGGGGTGCGGGCCCGAGGACCGCAGGACCGGGGGCGGAACACCCACCGGGTGCCTGGCCGGTGCCCCACTGACGCTTCCCGGAAGATTCCCGTACGTCCGACCCGCAAGGGGTCGACGAGTACTGTGGGACTCGCTTCCGGTCCTCCCGGCGGGAGGCGCGCAGCATTGACACTCAACCGAGCAACCTGGTCAGTGTGCCATACGGGGCGTGAGCCTGGCCAATCGGGCGGAGGATCTTACCCGCCGTGGTCGGTCGGTCAAACGCGGGCGTGCAGTGGGAGCAGTGCCGGGCGTCCCCATCGTAATTGGGTCGAGCGGTACGCACCGCTTCGTAATTGGGTCGAGCGGTACGCACCGCCCTGCCTACAGTGACCGGCCGGGCCGGCCGTCGTCACCAGGGGTATCGATCATGCGTACGCACTATCCGCGCACCGCCCATCTGCCCTGGTCCCCCGGGGCCACCTCGGACGATGTGCGGATCGCCGGTCTCGCCGCGCTGACCGGCCGCGAGATCGTCGTCACCGAGAAGCTGGACGGCGAGAACACCACGCTCTACGCCGACGGGCTCCACGCCCGCTCCCTCGACTCCGCCCACCACCCCTCTCGGGGCTGGGTGAAGGCGCTCCAGGGCCGGGTCGGGGCGCGCATCCCCGACGGGTGGCGGGTCTGCGGCGAGAACATGTTCGCGCGCCACTCGATCCCGTACGACGGCCTGGAGAGCTTCTTCTACGGATTCTCCGTCTGGGACGGGGAGCGCTGCCTGGACTGGGACCGGACCGTGGAGTTCCTGCGGGGGCTGGGGATACCCGTGCCGCCCGTGCTGTGGCGCGGAATCCTCGACGCCCGCGCCGAAAAGGCGCTGCGGGCACTGAAGTTGGACACCGGACGGCAGGAGGGGTACGTCGTACGGCCCGCGGACGGCTTCGGGGCGGCGGACTTCGGGCGGCTGGTGGCCAAGTGGGTGCGGCCCGGCCACGTGCAGACCAATACGCACTGGATGCACGCCGCCGTCGTGGAGAACGGGCTCGGCCCGGCCGCCGCCCTGTGGGCCGTACGGTCCGGAGCGCCGGTCGACGCGGCCGCGCTGACCGCCGCCACGGGCACGGACTCGGGGGACGCCGGGGCCGCCCGCGCGATGGCCGACGCCCTCGACGCGCTGGGCCGGACGGGTGAGGACCGGCTGACCGGGGTGCTGGCCGCGCTGCTGCACCGGTCCCGCCGCCCCGCACTCGCGCCCGCGCTGGCCCCCGCGCTCGGGATGCCGCTCGCCCGCCGCGTCGCGGACCTCGTCGGGCTGCACCCCGGGCTGCACCGCCCGTACCCGGACGAGGAGCGCCGCACCGGACTGGTCAGGATGTCGTTCGCCGCCGATCTGCCGCTGCTGCACGCGCTGGCCGCCGCGGTGGCGGACACCGCCGAGGCGCGCGAGCAGGTGGAGTGGTCGGCGCTGCACGCGCAGGACGTGGCGGAGCCGGCCGGGCTGCGGGAGGCCTTCGCCGCCCTGGAGCCCGACGCCGCGGACCGCTGCTGGGCGCAGGCCCGGGAGGCGTACGCCCTGGGCCGGGTCACCACCGCCGAGGAGGCCGTCGCCGCGACCTGGCGCTGGCGGTCCGGGGACTTCCCGCGCCTGGTCCAGCTGGTCGGCCCGTCCGGCAGCGGCAAGAGCACCTTCGCGCGCGCCCTGCCCGGCGTCGACACTTGTCTCTCGCTCGACGACCTGCGCCTGGCCCGGGGCTCGCGCGCCGACCAGAAGGCCAACGGGGAGGTGCTGCGCGAGGGGCTCGACCGGCTGGACGCGGCGCTCGCCGCGGGCGGCACGGTCGTCTGGGACGCCACTTCACTCAACGTGCACCAGCGCTCCCTGGTGCACGCGGTCGCCCGGCGCAGGAACGCGCTGCTCACCCACGCCGTGGCCCTGGTCGACGAGGCGGAGCTGATCCGCCGCAACGAACGCCGCGGCCACCCCGTGCCACCCGGAGTGCTGACCTCGCAGCTGCACAGATTCGTGCCCCCGTACCCCGGCCAGGCGCACCGCACCTGGTACATCGGCGCGAGCGGAACCGTGGAGGACAGGGCGTAGGGCCTGTCCGGCGGATCAGGGTCGGACAGGGCTCGGCGTCCAGTGCGGTGCATCGCAAGACGCCGGAGCGTCTTGACAGCGGAGCTGCTCGGACGTTTCGGCAACGCCGCGAGGCACCGCACCAGACGCCGCGACCCCGGTCATGACCCGCCGGACAGGCCTCTGGGGCCTTCCGTCCGGATCGGGCCGGATCGGGGAGCGGGGTCCGGTGCTGTGGATCGCACGGCGGCGGAGGGAGTCATGGCAGAGCCATGGCGAGTGACGACACGCCGCGAGGCGCGGCGCCGGGGCACGCGAGCCCGGCGTGATCAAGACGGAAGGCCCTGAATGCGTACCAGCGAGGAGATCTACCACCGGGTCCGCTGGGACTCCCGGTTCGATCCGGCGCGCTTCGTGCTGGGCGTGGCGCAGCGCGGGACCGTACCCAAGCGGGTGCCACTGCCCCGCTTCACGCCCGGCGGGGACATCCCCTGGCACCGGGTGCTGTTCTTCGAGGCGGACGGCGAGGTGGTGTGGGACCGGTCCTCGGGTGTGGACCGGATCGACGCGACGGACGCCGGGCGGGTGCGCACCCCGCGCCGGCTGCCGTCCCCGTACTTCGTCTCCCGCACCCCGCACGCGTACCGCGCGTCGCGGGCCGCCTGGACGCCGGTGCCCGAGGACGCGTCGCCGCCCGCACCGACCCCCGGTCCCCTGACGCTGCTGACCTGGAACACCCTCTGGGACCGCTACGACAGCGACCGCATCGACACCGCCCGGCGCCGGCCGCTCCTGCTCGACGCCCTGCGCGGTGCGGACGCCGACGTCATCGCCCTCCAGGAGGCCGAACCCGCCCTGCTCACCCTGCTGTTGGCGGCGCCCTGGGTCCGCGACGACTACACGTTCTGGGCCGATCCGGCCGGCCGGGACGTCGCCGACTACGGACTGCTGCTGCTCAGCAGGGTTCCGGTGCGCGAGGCGGGTCTGCATGCCCTCGGCCCGCACAAGGCGGTCGCGGCCGTCGTCGTGGAGACCGCGAAAGGGCCGGTCACGGTCGCCGCGACCCATCTCAGCAGCGACCACTCGGCGAACGGCGCCGGCCGACGCGATGCCGAACTGGCCGATCTCGCAACGGGACTGGCGGCCGTCGAGGGCGATGTGACGCTGCTCGGCGACTTCAACGACGGCGGGGACACACCCCAGGACCGGCTGTCGATGGCGGACGCCTGGAGCCGGGTGCACGGCGCGGACGACCGGACGCCCACCTTCGACCCGTCGGTCAACCCGCTGGCCGCCGTCTCCTCCCTGACCGGACGGGCGTCCCGGCTGGACCGGGTCCTGGTCCGCTCGGAGCGGCTGCGGCCCGTCTCGGCGGTGCTGCTGGGCGACGTCCCGGCGCCGGACGGGCTGTACGTCTCGGACCACTTCGGGGTTCGGGTGGAGCTGGCCGACGACGCGGGCGCGTACGAGACGCACGGGGAGTACGGGGAGTACGGGGAGTACGGGGAGTACGGGGAGTACGGGGAGTACGGGGAGTACGGGGCCGGCGAGCAGGAGGGAACGGACGCGGAGGCGGAGACGGCGGCCGCGGCGGAGACGGAAGCAGTCGTCGCTGCGGAGGGCGCGCTCGCGGCCGGGATCGTGCGCCGGGTGGCCGCCGCCCTGCCCGAGGGATGTGTCCACCTGGTCGGTTCGCGCCGGACGGGGTGCGCGCTGCCCGGCGCCGATGTGGACCTGGTCGCGGCGCTGCCGGGTGACGGGGACCTGTCGCAAGTGCGGGAGCGCCTGGCCGCCGCGCTGCCGGAGGCCGTCGGGCTGCGCGAAGTGACCGGTGCCCGCGTACCGGGTCTGCGCTTCTCGCTCGGCGGGCTCGGGGTGGACCTGGTGACCGTGGCGACCGGCGCCCTCCCCCCGGCCGAGGCGGTGGCCCGGCGCGCCGAACTGGGCGAGGCGGCGGCCACGGCGTTGAGCGCGGTGAGCGACGCGGACGCCGTGCTCGCGGCGGCGGACCCGCACCGCGCGGCCTTCACCCCGCTCGCCCGCGAGGTGAAGGCCTGGGCTCGGGCGCGTGGCCTGGACTCCGCCCCGTGCGGCGGGCTGCCCGGCCTGGCCTGGTCCGTACTCGCGGCCCGCACTGCCCAGGAGGCGGGCGAACTGCCGCCGCTCCCCCTGCTCAGGCACTTCTTCGCGACCTGGGCCGCCTGGGACTGGGACCGCGCGGTCGGTTCCGGCGACACCGGCGGACTCGGACGCGCGGTCGGCTCCGGCGCGACTGGCGGGACCGTCGGCTCGGACGGGACCGGCGCACTCCCCCTCACCGTGCTGACCCCGACCGACCCGGTCCGCTCCTGCACCTCGCAGGTCTCCCCCGCCGGCCGCGACCTCCTCGCCGAGGAGCTCTTCCGCGCCTGGGAGATCTTGGAGTCCGCTGCCGACTCCGGCCCCGTACCGCGTTCCCTGCTCTGCGCCCCGCCGCCGCTGCGTCGGCGTCACGCCGCCTGGGCGATCGTCTCCGTGCGGCACGGCGCGGACGAGGGGCGCTTCCGCGGCCGGCTCCTCGCCCTGCTCGCCGCCCTCGCGGAGGCGGGCTCCCCGGACGCCCACGCCTGGCCCCGGCCGTACTCCGCCGACGCCTCCCACGTCCAGTACGCGATCGGTCTCGGCCGCACCCCGCCCGACGGCGCCCGCCTTGCGGAGATCGGCGCGGAGCTGCTGCGCGGCATCCCGGAGGCGGGACTGCGCCGGGCCGACGGGAGCGAGGTACGGGGCCTGCGGTGAGCCACGGGACGGCGCCCCGCGCCGTGGCGCCGCCCGTTCTCCGGTCGGCCGGGAACCCGGCGTTCTCCTTCTGACAGGACGGGTGGCGCCCCTCCCTCCGCCCCTCCGCCCCCGCTGAACATCAGCGCGCCCCGACACCCGGCTCAGCGGGCGTCGAGGCGCTGCTGCTCAGCTTTCCTAGACGTACGAGACGAAGCCCACCCACGCACCTGGCGCGAAGGCGAGGCGAGGGCCTTCGATGTCCTTGGAGTCGCGCACGTGCACTGTTCCTGGGGTGGCTGCAACCTCAACGCAGTCGTTCCCACTGCTGCTGTCGCTGTAGCTGCTCTTGAACCACTCCAGCCCAGAAGCATCCCCGACAGAGGGCTTGTGGATCATGTTTCTCCCATAAGTTGCTCAATGAAGGCCAGCGACTCACGAGGGGTGAGGGCCTGGGCTCGGATGATGCCATACCGCAGCTCCAAGATTCGGAGCTGCTTCGGGTCGGAGACCGGGCGACCGCCGAAGGCGCCTCCCGAGCGCCCCACGGCCGTTCCGTCTCCAAACTTCAGCACCTCGATCTCACCGCCCATCCCAGGGTGAGTCTCGCAATCGAGCGGCATTACCTGCAGTGAGACGTTCCGCAACTTCCCCACCTCCAAAAGGCGTTCGAGCTGGCGACGCCACTCCATTCTGCCTCCGATGGGCCGTCGCAGCGCAGCCTCTTCCTGAACGAAGCTGAGTGCTGGAGCCGGAGAGCGGTCGAAGATCGAGCGGCGGGCCATGCGTGCAGCCACGCCTCGCTCCACCTCGTCCTGAGAGTAGGCAGGCTGCCGCGCCTCCAGCAGCACCCGCGCGTGGCCCTCCGTCTGCAACAGGCCATGGATGCCGTGGTTGGCGTACACCCCAACCTCGACCGCCTTGGCCTCCATCTTCGTCAGGTCCCGGATCTTCTTCGGGTACCGGACCTCCGCCACGTCCTGCTTCATTGCCGCGATCTTCCCGCGCGCGCCGAGCACTTCGTCCGCCTTGTCCAGGAACTCCGGCCGAGGGATGCGACGACCGCCCTCCACCTTGTAGATCTGGTCCTCCCCGTACCCGATCGCGGCCCCGAACTCCCCGGCCCGCAGCCCCGCAGCCTCCCGCCACGCCTTGATCTGGCGGCCCACCGCGGCAACCACCGCCACGCCCGACTCGTCGTCCGGGTCGACATCCCAACCGGGCTCGTCCGCCCCGGCGTCCCCGTGCTCCGTACCGGCCTCAACCACGCTCATCCGTGCCCCACTTCCGACGCGCTTACCGTTCTTGGCCCAACCCCTGATGTCCCCGGCACGTCACCCCGGACAGCCGGGACAACACTGGACAAGCCCTGGACAACGCCCGTACGCATGGGGCTCATCGCTCTTCACGGTAGGCACGCCTGGCCACGCTGAGAGGCGTGACCCAAGAAATCACCCGACCCGAACATTCCGCTCACGTCCGGCAGTTCACCGTGCTGCTCTCCCCCACCCGCCGGGGCGCCCGGCTCGCCCGTCTCCTGGCCACGGCGCATCTGGGCGACTGGGGGATCGTCTGCGAACCGGCCGCGCACATCGTCGCCGAGCTGGCCGCCAATGCCGCCGTCCACGGCCGCGTACCGGGCCGGGACTTCCGACTCAGCCTCACCGTCCACCGCGACGAGCTCCTGCGGATCGAGGTGACCGACACCCGGGCCGAGCAACTGCCCGTCGCCTCCGCCCCCGACCGGCACGCGGAGGGCGGGCGCGGTCTGCTGATCGTCGAGGCGCTCGCCGACCGCTGGGGCATCGACCTCGGACCCGCCCCGCACAAGACCGTCTGGGCCGAACTCGACCTCGCACCACGACCGTTCCACCGGGTCGCGGAAACCCACGACCCGGTGCACCACGTCCCCGCGCTCCACGACGCATAGAGCTTTAAAGGACCTGGGGAAATCACCCTCCCCACCCAAACCCGACCCCGTCACTCACTCGGGTGACATGGGACAACTGGGCTGGATTTCGGGTGGGTTGGTCGGCATATGCTCGCCGCGACAACTCCAGACATGCGACGGCCCCCGACGAGATTCACAGTCTCAACCGGGGGCCTGACCACCGAGGAAGTAGAGGCTTCCCGATGGATACCCCGCAGGTTACCGCGCCCCCGTGCGCCCCGTCCCCCGTACCCGAAGACACCACGCCGTCATCCGGCGTCATCCACATCAACTTCCGGCATGCCGCAGGCTTCACCGTCATCGGCAACCACCTCGCCCAGCACCGCGGACTCTCCCTCGCCGCGATCGGGCTCGCCGCCCACATCCAGTCGCTCCCCGCCGGAGCCAGGATCGGCATCAAACGCCTCGCCGAACGCTTCCCCGAAAGCGAGACCCGCATCGCCGCCGCCCTGCGCGAACTCGAAGCCCACGGCTACCTCCACCGCAGCCGCGTACGCCTCCCCGACGGCCGCATCATCACCCGCACCGTCTCGTACAACCAGCCCGGCGCCGACGCGTCCACCGCTGCAGCGCCCCGGCCCCGGACGGCGCCCAGCAAGCCGATCCTGCAGACCGCACCGCCACCACACGCAACCACTCCCGAACCGCACCCCGTCCCAGCCCCCGCACCACCCCCGTCGCCCACGCCGCAGCCGCAGCCAGCCCCCGTCCTCGTACCGGCCCCCACCGCGCGCACCACACCACCACCGCTCCCCCAGCCACAGGAACTCACCCCGGAACTCCAGCGCGCAGCCACCGCCCTCCTCGCCGACCTGCGCCGCCACGCACCTCAACTCGTCCTCTCCGAGAACGACATCCACACCCTCGCCCCCGGCGTCGCCACCTGGCTCGAACGCGACGCCCACCCCGACACCATCCGCCACGCCCTCACCAACGACCTCCCGAACCCCCTGAAGCACCCGGCCAAGCTGCTGCGCCACCGGATCACCGCACTCCTGCCACCACCACTACCGGGAGCCCAGGACATCGCACGCGCACGCCCCGGCACCGTCGTCATCCCGCTCCAGAACTGCGACCACTGCGACCGCGCCTTCCGCTCCCGCCACCCCGGCCACTGCCGCGAATGCCGGACAGACCTCCGCACAGCCGCCTGACCGAAACACCACCCACCAACCCGAAGGACCTGCATGGTCAGCTCACCCCACGAGGCAATGCACCGCATCTTCCAGGAGTACCCCGGCCTCTTCTCCCGCGTCTCCGAAGTGCTCGGCATCGACATCCCACCACCCACCTCGGCCACCGCGCTGCCCACCGACCTCACCGAAGCCCGCCCCGTCGAACGCCGGGTGGACACCCTCCTGCGCATCGATACAGAACACGACGGACCCTTCCTCCTCGCCATCGAAGCCCAGGGCAAGAAGGACCCACGCAAGACCGCCAGCTGGCCCTACTACGTCAGCTACCTCCACAACAGATACGGGCTGCCCACCCTCCTGCTGGTCGTCTGCCAGGACCACACCACCGCCGAATGGGCCGCACACCCCATCACCATCGGCATCCGTCAATGGCAGACACTCACCCTGAACCCACTCGTCGCGGGACCGCACAACATGCCCGTCATCACCGACGTGGCCGAAGCCCGCAAAGACCTCGCCCTCGCCACCCTGGCCGCCATCACACACGCCGACAATCCGGACGTCGGTGCCATACTGAAAACGCTGTCCGCCGCACTGCGGGACACACCGGAAGCAATCACCGACCCCATCGTCGAACTCACCGCACAGGGCCTGGGCAACCGCCCGGCCGCACAACAGTGGAGGAACCTGGTGGCCGTGGACACCTCTTTCTACAAGTCCTTCATGTCGGAAGAAATCCGGGACGAAGGCCGGGCGCAAGGCCGGGCGCAAGGCCGGGCAGAATCCCTCTTGCTGGTCCTCGAAGCACGTGGCATCACCCTCGCCGAAGAGGCCCGCGAGAAGATCACCAGCTGCGATGACCCCCAACTCCTGCGCCAGTGGCTCAACCGCGCCGTCACCGCCGCCACCATCGAGGAAGTCTTCACCGGGGAGTGATCCGCCCCCGGCCTCCCCGCCGCACGCTCGACTGAACCGCCGGCACACCCGGGTGGCCGCGCCCGGGCGCGCTCGCCGCCCCTGCGGTGGACCTCGGCCGCCTTGCCGTGGTCATGCTCGTTCAGGGACATCCTGACCCTGCGTGCTCTGCGGCCGTCCCGGTCGTCGAAGTACCCGGCGACGGTGACCGCGCCCGGCCCGCGCCGTCCGGCACGATCCGCTCGTCGGCGCCACCCCGCAACGGCGCGCCGTGCCCGAACGTGGCCGTTCATGGCGCGTACATCCCTGAGTTGAGCAGTCCAGGTCACACCTGCGGATATGCAGGCAACCCGCCCCCGGGAATCTCCGTCTATCCCCCCGCAGCAGCGGCTCCCCCCACCGCGGCCTGCACGGATTCGGCGCGCGGCACAGGGCCGCACGGCCGCCCGCTGCCGCGGGGGAAGTGGACGGAGCACGGTGTGACGGATCGACCCGCCCTGCGCGCATCCCGCACGGGAGTGCTGCGGCGCACGGCGCTGGCGGTGGCCGGCGCGACCGGCCTCGGCGCCCTCACCGCCTGCGCGGCGCCGTCGTCGCCCCGCCGCCGCGACCCGGCCGCGAACCCCCTGCCCGGCCTGCCGATCAGCACCTCGCCCCCGGCCCTGATGATGCAGGTCCTCGCCCACCCGGACGACGACCTGTACTTCATGAACCCGGACACCCAGCAGGCCCTCGACGCCGGCACCCCCCTCGTCTGCGTCTATCTGACCGGCGGCGAGGCCAACGGCGTCAACCGGGTGCCGGGCCGGCCGCTGCCCCCGCCCGACAAGTCCGCGTACTCCTCCTCGCGTCACCAGGGGCTCCGTCAGGCGTACGCGACCCTGCTCGGCCTCGACCGGTTCGCCCCCTGGCACAAGTCCGTCATCGAGCTGCACGGCGGCCACCGCGCAGAGATCAACACCCTCGGCCACCGCGGCCGCAGGGTCGAGCTGATATTCGTCAGCACCGCCATGCACACCTCGTACGGACGGCTCGGACTGCCGAGCCTCTGGCAGGACCGGCGCCTGGTCCTGCCGACCGTCGTCGCCGACGGCTCCCCGCTGAAGAAGGCGGGTTCGTACACCTACGACGGGCTGATAGACGTCCTGGTCGGGCTGTTCGAGCGGTACCGGCCGAGCATCCTGCACACCCTGGACCCTGACCCGGACATCCAGCACAGCAGCGAGGCCGTGCGCCGCCGGGACAGCGAGCAGCCGGGCTACTCCGACCACCCCGACCACACCGCGGCCGCCCTGTTCACCTGGGCCGCGCTGATCCGGTGGGTGGCACGGGCCACCCGGAACGGCGACGGGATACCGGCCTTCACCACCACATCGTTCCGGGCCTACTACAACCGGCACTGGCCGAAGAACCTGCCGCCCGCGGTGCTGGCCGAGAAGGCCTCGCACCTGGTGCCCTACGGGGGCTCGGTGGACTGGCGGTGCGGCAATCCCGCGGGCTGCGGGGACTACAACGTGGGCGGCGACCGGCCGCTGACCAACCGCAAGGGCTGGGTGCGGTCCACCCACTACCGCCACCCGGGCCCCCGGCCCGTCGTCGCCACCGACCCGGACGGGCGGCTCGTCGCCTACGGCGTGCTGGGGCTGCGGGCGGTGCGCCGACGCGAGAGCGCGCCGGGCAGCGGGGTGTGGGGGACTCCGGACGACCTCGGCGGCGGCCCGCTCGCCCCGGTCCTCGGCAGCGCGACGCTGCCGGACGGGCGCCATCTGCTCTTCGGGCTGCGGTTCTCGGCGATCGCCGGGCACGGCGCGGACAACCAGCGCGAGATCGTCGCACTGGAGCAGCGCTCCCCCGGCGGCGCCTTCCGCGCCTGGCAAGGGCTGGGCAACCCGGTGCGCGATCACGACGGCGGGCGCCGGATCGGCGTTCCGGTCGCGGTCGCCGCGCCCGACGGGCGGGTCCACCTCTTCGTACGGAACGCGGAGAAGGGCCTCAGCACCCGGGTACGGGACACGGCCGGCCGGTGGAGCGGTTGGCGGGACATGGGCGGCGGCGAGGTCCAGGACGGACTGTCCGCCGTGGTGGACGACGCGGGGCGGGTCCATGTCTTCGCGGCGGGACGGTTCGCGGTGCACCACTGGACGCAGGACACGCCTGGCGACGCGGTGACCGCCCGCACCCAGATCGGCGGGGTGCCGGTGCCGGGGGACGGCCCGGCCGCGCTGCCCGGGACGGACGGGGCCGTCGAACTGTTCTACCGAGCGGCGGCGAAGGCCGCCCTGACGACCGTACGGACCGGGGAGACGGCGGCCGGTGTCGGTCTCGGCGGCCCCGCGCACCAGGCCGAGGACCTGCCGGGCTTCGACGGGTACGGCCCGGTGGCCGCCGCCCGTACGCCGCGCGGCCCGGTGCTGCTCGGCCGCACCGCGAAGGGCCTGATCCGGCTCCGTACGCCCGACGGGACCGCCGTGCGGCGACAGGGGCCGGTGGCGCTGGACGGGCCCGCGCTCCACGTCGGGAAGGACGGACGGCCGGTGGTAGTGGCTCTGGGCCCCGACGCCCTGCCCTGGATCTGGCGCCCCTGACCGGGCGGCCGACGGGCGCGGACACGGGTACGAGTACGAATGGACAGGGCGCCCCTCGAATGAACTCCCGCCCCGAATGGACTCCCGGCACAAAGCGCCCCGGGTCCGATCGGGGTTGACCCTCGACCTGGTCAAGGGCCCAGAGTTCCAGGCGTGGAGAACGAGATGCGCAGCATCGGTGAGATGGCCCGCGACAGCGGACTGAGCGCGAGTGCCCTGCGGTTCTACGACGGCGCCGGCGTGCTGGTCCCGGCCCGGGTGGACCCGGACAGCGGCTACCGCTGGTACGCCCCCGAGCAGCTCGCGGAGTCCGTGCTGCTGGCCGGGCTGCGCCGGGCCGGTATGCCGTTGGCGGACATCCGGCTGGTACTGGCCGGATGGTCCGCCGCCGACACCGAGCTGATAGGGACGCTGATCCGGGCGCATCTGCGCCGGCTCGAAAGGGGCCTGTCCGATGCCCGCAACGAGTTCTCCACGATCCGAGCCCTACTCGAACGCAGGGAGACCCCCATGGCTTCGCTCCGTACCACGACACTCCGATCGACCGTTTCCGCTCCCGAGCTGACCGCCGCCCTGGACGCTGTCCGCTTCGCCGCCGGTACCGATCCCGAACTTCCCATGCTCCACGGCGTCCTGTTCGACTTCGAGGACAACGGGCTCCGGGTCGTGGCCACCGACCGGTACCGGCTGGCCGTCGCGCACGCCGGTGCGACCGGGCACGAAGGCCCCCGCGTGCAGGTCGTCGTGCCGTCCCCGCTCGCCGACGCCATGCGGGCGCTGCTCACCGACGACGCGGCCACGCACCTCACCGTGGACGGTGACCGCGTGACCCTGGAGGCGGGCGACCGCCAGGTGGCCGGCCAGTGCCTCGACCACGACTTTCCCGACTACCGCCGCCTCGTCCGCCTGCCGGCCGGGCGCCGGGTGCCCGTCGACGTCCCGGCCCTTCGGCAGGCCGTGGAGAACGGCCCCGTCCGTACGAGCCCGGTGCGCGAACAGGACGGCCCGTGCGGCGACCTCAGCCTGCTCGGGGTGGCGGACGACGGCACGGTGACCGTCCAGGAGGACGGCGACGACCACCGGGACGACGTCATCGCCGTCAACCGGGAGTTCCTGCTGCACGCCCTCGCCGCCGGAGCCCGCGACCGGCTGGTCCTGGAGCTCGGCGCCCCGACCGCCCCCATCGCGATCCGCCGGGCCGACTCCGAGGACACCTTCTCCCTGCTGATGCCCGTCCGGCTGGAGAACTGACACCGCCCTGAACGCACACGCGGGCCGGATCCGCATGCCTACATGAACAAGAAAGCCCCCGTACGCACCGAAGGGCCCCGGTCCACCGCTCTCGCGGCGGGCCGGGGCCCTTCTTGGTGCTCTGTACGGAGCAACCAGGTCAGACAGTCAGGTAATTACTTGACGATCTTGGTGACCTGGCCGGCGCCCACGGTCCGGCCACCCTCACGGATGGCGAACTTCAGGCCCTCCTCCATGGCGACCGGCTGGATCAGCTGGACCGACATGACGGTGTTGTCGCCCGGCATGACCATCTCGGTGCCCTCGGGGAGGGTCACGACGCCGGTCACGTCCGTGGTACGGAAGTAGAACTGCGGGCGGTAGTTGTTGAAGAACGGGGTGTGACGGCCACCCTCGTCCTTCGACAGGATGTAGGCCTGGGCCTCGAACTCGGTGTGCGGCGTGACCGAACCGGGCTTGATGATGACCTGGCCGCGCTCGACGTCCTCGCGCTTGATGCCACGGAGGAGCAGACCGACGTTCTCACCGGCCTGGCCCTCGTCGAGCAGCTTGCGGAACATCTCGATGCCGGTGACCGTGGTGGTGGTCTTCTCGTTCTTGATACCGACGATGTCGACGGTCTCGTTGACCTTGAGGACACCACGCTCGATACGACCGGTGACGACGGTGCCACGACCGGTGATCGTGAAGACGTCCTCGATCGGCATCAGGAACGGCTTGTCGACGTCACGCTCGGGCTGCGGGATCGCCTCGTCGACGGCCTTCATCAGGTCGAGGACGGACTGGCCCCACTCCTTGTCGCCCTCAAGGGCCTTGAGCGCCGAGACCTTGACGACCGGAACGTCGTCGCCCGGGAACTCGTACTCGGAGAGGAGCTCACGGACCTCGAGCTCGACGAGCTCCAGGATCTCCTCGTCGTCCACCATGTCGGCCTTGTTCAGGGCGACGACGATGTACGGAACGCCGACCTGGCGGGCCAGGAGCACGTGCTCCTTGGTCTGCGGCATCGGGCCGTCGGTGGCGGCGACCACGAGGATGGCGCCGTCCATCTGCGCGGCACCGGTGATCATGTTCTTGATGTAGTCCGCGTGACCCGGGCAGTCGACGTGCGCGTAGTGACGCTGCTCCGTCTGGTACTCGACGTGCGCGATCGAGATCGTGATACCGCGCTGGCGCTCCTCGGGAGCCTTGTCGATCTGGTCGAAGGCCGAGGCCTCGTTCAGGTCCGGGTACGCGTCGTGCAGCACCTTGGTAATGGCGGCCGTGAGGGTCGTCTTACCGTGGTCAATGTGACCGATGGTGCCGATGTTGACGTGCGGCTTAGTCCGCTCGAACTTCGCCTTCGCCACTGGGTCCTCCTGTGGAGTGGTTCTGTACGCCTTGCTTCATCGGCGCCAGGTGATCTTTGCTGGGATGCCGGGCCCGGGGGCATTCAACACATTGCTTTCGCTCTGCGAGGAATGCCCCACCAGGCTCCGGTGACAAGCCTAAAGCGTGAGCTCGGGAGAGTTACTCGCCCTTGGCCTTCGCGATGATCTCCTCGGCGACGTTCCGCGGAACCTCGGCGTAGGAGTCGAACTGCATCGAGTAGCTTGCGCGACCCGAGGTCTTGCTGCGGAGGTCTCCGACATAGCCGAACATCTCCGAGAGGGGCACGAGGCCCTTCACGACGCGAGCGCCGCTGCGCTCCTCCATGGCCTGGATCTGGCCACGGCGGGAGTTGATGTCGCCGATGACATCGCCCATGTAGTCCTCGGGCGTGGTGACCTCGACGGCCATCATCGGCTCAAGGAGAACCGGGGACGCCTTCCGCGCGGCCTCCTTGAAGGCCTGCGAACCGGCGATCTTGAAGGCCAGCTCGGAGGAGTCGACCTCGTGGTAGCCACCGTCGAGAAGAATGACGCGGACGCCAGTCATCTCGTAGCCGGCCAGGATGCCGAACTGCATGGCTTCCTGAGCACCCGCGTCCACCGAGGGGATGTACTCCTTGGGGATGCGGCCACCGGTGACCTTGTTGACGAACTCGTACGAGGCCTCGCCGCCCTCGATGGGCTCGATCGCGATCTGCACCTTGGCGAACTGACCGGTACCACCGGTCTGCTTCTTGTGGGTGTAGTCGACGCGCTCGACGGCCTTGCGGATCGTCTCGCGGTACGCGACCTGCGGCTTGCCGACGTTCGCCTCGACGCGGAATTCGCGCTTCATGCGGTCGACGAGCACTTCGAGGTGCAGCTCGCCCATACCACCGATGATGGTCTGGCCGGTCTCCTCGTCGGAGTGCACCTGGAAGGACGGGTCCTCTTCGGAGAGGCGCTGGATGGCGACACCCAGCTTCTCCTGGTCGCCCTTGGACTTGGGCTCGATGGCGACCTGGATGACCGGTGCCGGGAAGTCCATGGACTCCAGGATCACCGGCGCCTTGTCGTCGCAGAGCGTCTCACCGGTGGTGGTCTGCTTCAGGCCCATGACGGCGATGATGTCGCCGGCGCCCACCGACTCGATCTCCTCACGCTTGTTCGCGTGCATGCGGTAGATCTTGCCGATGCGCTCCTTCTTGCCCTTGACGGAGTTCAGCACCTGCGTGCCGGACTCCAGGCGGCCCGAGTAGACCCGGACGAAGGTGAGCTTGCCGAGGTGCGGGTCGCTCATGATCTTGAACGCCAGCGCCGCGAGCGGCTCGTCGTCGGACGGCTTGCGCTTGACGACGACCTCGGGGTCCTTGACGTCGTGGCCCTCGATGGCCTCGACGTCCAGGGGGGAGGGCAGGAAGCGCACGACGGCGTCGAGCAGGGGCTGGACGCCCTTGTTCTTGAACGCGGTGCCGCAGAACACCGGGGTGACGGTCGTCTCGCCGCCCTTGCCGGAGTTGATGGTGATGCGACGGATCGCGGCGTAGAGCTGCTCCGCGGTGGGCTCCTGGCCCTCCAGGTACAGCTCCATGATCTCTTCGTCGTTCTCCGCGACGGACTCCAGGAGCTTGCCGCGCCACTCGTCGGCGGCCTCGGCCAGCTCGGCCGGGATGTCGACGACGTTGTACGCCTCGCCCTTGGTCGCTTCCACGGGGTAGACGAACGCCTTCATCGTCACGAGGTCGACGACACCCGTGAAGTCGGCCTCGGAACCGATCGGCAGCTGCATCACGATCGGAGTCGCGCCGAGGCGGTCCGTGATCATGTCGACGCAGCGCAGGAAGTCGGCGCCGGTGCGGTCGAGCTTGTTGACGAAGCAGATTCGCGGAACGCCGTAGCGGTCCGCCTGACGCCACACGGTCTCGGACTGCGGCTCGACGCCCGCCACACCGTCGAACACGGTGACGGCGCCGTCGAGGACGCGGAGCGAACGCTCCACCTCGACGGTGAAGTCGACGTGGCCCGGGGTGTCGATGATGTTGATGGTGTGGTCAACATCCTCGAGCGGCCAGTGGCAGGTCGTCGCGGCGGACGTGATGGTGATGCCGCGCTCCTGCTCCTGCTCCATCCAGTCCATCGTGGCGGAACCCTCGTGGGTCTCGCCGATCTTGTACGAAACGCCGGTGTAGAACAGGATCCGCTCGGTGGTGGTCGTCTTGCCCGCGTCGATGTGGGCCATGATCCCGATGTTGCGGACCTTGGCCAGGTCAAGCGAAGTGGTGGCCATAAGGCTCAGTCTTCTCTCGGTCTCGATGTGGGTAGCGACTACCAGCGGTAGTGCGCGAAGGCCTTGTTGGACTCGGCCATCTTGTGGGTGTCCTCACGCTTCTTGACGGCAGCGCCAAGACCGTTGGAGGCGTCGAGCAGCTCGTTCATGAGGCGCTCGGTCATGGTCTTCTCGCGGCGGGCGCGGGAGTAACCCACGAGCCAGCGCAGCGCGAGGGTGGAGGCGCGACCGGGCTTGACCTCGATCGGCACCTGGTAGGTGGCGCCACCGACACGGCGGGACTTGACCTCGAGCGAGGGCTTGACGTTCTCAAGCGCACGCTTCAGCGTGATGACCGGGTCGTTGCCGGTCTTCTCGCGGAGGCCCTCCATGGCGCCGTACACGATCCGCTCGGCGGTGGAACGCTTGCCGTCCAGCAGGATCTTGTTGATCAGCGAGGTGACAAGAGGAGAGTTGTAGACCGGGTCGATGATGACCGGGCGCTTCGGGGCGGGGCCCTTACGAGGCATTCTTACTTCTCCTTCTTGGCGCCGTAGCGGCTGCGGGCCTGCTTGCGGTTCTTGACACCCTGGGTGTCGAGCGAGCCGCGGATGATCTTGTAACGAACACCCGGCAGGTCCTTCACACGGCCACCACGCACGAGCACGATGGAGTGCTCCTGCAGGTTGTGTCCCTCACCCGGGATGTAGGCCGTGACCTCGATACCGGAGGTCAGACGCACACGCGCGACCTTGCGGAGTGCCGAGTTCGGCTTCTTCGGGGTGGTCGTGAACACACGCGTGCAGACGCCGCGGCGCTGGGGCGAACCCTCGAGTGCGGGCGTCTTGTTCTTCTCGACCTTGTCCTGCCGGCCCTTCCGGACCAGCTGCTGGATCGTAGGCACTACTTCTCCGGTTTCTGTGTGCCGTTCGTGAAACTAACCTGGAACGTCACCGACCCACGCGGTCGGGTGTGTCGAATACTGCAGGCTCCTGCCGCAAGGCAGAAGGAGCGCAGATTGCGGTGGCCAGTGACGAACTCGCCGTGCGGTTGAGGACACGCACACGAGTCCAGGCACACCCCAGGCACAAGGTCTGAGCGTACCTACCGCGTCGACTCCGGTCAAAACAAATCCGTCTCACCCCGACACGCCGGAGTTCCGCAGCTCGTCGCGGGCTGAATCGAGACAGCCGAAGCCGGGCGGGCGGCAGAAAAACGACCTTGCGGGTCCGGTCACGGGCGTTCTCAGTACATTGAACCGCTGATGAACGACCGGGGGGACGGGATGGCGGCGGCGTACGTACCCGACGGAGACGGACTCGACGACCAGGTACCCTTCCTCGCCCGTCTGGAGCGCGAGGACCGGGTGGCCCTGCTCGCACTGGGGCGCGAGCTGAGTTTCGACTCCCGGACCGCCCTGCTCCGGCAGGACGAGCCGTCCGCGTACGTCCTGCTGATCCTCACCGGCTGGACGAAGGTCACCACCTCCGCGCCCAACGGCTACGAGGCGTTGCACGCCCTGCGCGGCCCCGGCGACATCGTCGGCGAATCGGCCGCGCTGACCGGGCGGCCGCGCTCGGCGACGGTGACCGCGCTCTCCGCCGTACGGGCCGTGGTCGTGACGCACGAGAAGTTCCGCGCTTTCGTGGCCGGCTCCCCCGCGGTGTCGCTCACGCTCCTGGCGCTGACCGCCGACCGGACGCGGGCCGCGGACCGGCGCAGCCTGGAGTTCGCGGCGATGACGGTGCGCGAACGCTTCGCCGTCCTGCTGCTGGACCTGGCGCACACCCACGGTGCCCGTACGGGCGAAGGCATCGAACTCGACATCCCGCTCAGCAAGCAGGAGCTGGCCGGGGCGGTCAGCGCCTCCAGGGAGATGGTCCAGCGGCTGCTGAAGGACCTGCGCGAGCGCGGCATCGTACGGACCGGGCGGCGGGCGCTGGTGATCGTGCGGCCGGACGCGCTCCGCCGGATCGCCCGGGCCGGGGAATCCTCCCGCCCGGCCGTCCGCCAGGACGCCCCGCAGACTCCGTAGCACGGGCACCGCACCCCGGCGAGGACGGCGCGGCCTCCGCCGACTCTGTGCACACGGTCACACACCGAGTGCGTCATCCGTCCTCACCACCGCGGCCCCTCCAGCCCCACGCTCATGTCCTCGGCCCACGGAGACACGAGCGAGAGGCATCCCATGAACGATCCGGTGAACAGCACGATCCTGCTGCTCGACATCGAGAAGTACAGCGAGCGGGACGATGTCGAGCAGGCGTATCTGCGCCGCATGCTCTACGACCTGACCGACCGGGCACTGCTGGCCGCCGGGATCGACGAGACCCGGCGGCGGCGGGCGGACCGCGGTGACTCCGTGATGGAGCTGATCGACGCCAACTGCTCGGTGGTCGCCCTGCTGCGGGCGCTGCTGACCGAGGTACCGGCCCGGTTGCGCAGCCAGAACCGGCGCGCCTCCGCCACGGCGCGGATGCGGCTGCGGGGAGTGGTCGCTTCGGGGTACGTCGCCGTGGACCCGCTCGACGGCTGGGTGGGCAGCGACCTCAACCACGCGTGCAGACTGCTGGACGCGGACGCACTGAGGACGGCGCTGCGGGCCCGCCCGGACGACTTCGCGCTCTGCGTGTCCGACCCGGTCTACCAGGGGGTCGTACGGCACAGTCACACGGGCGTCCCGGCGGAGGAGTTCCGGTCCGTCACCGTGGACAGCAAGAACGGTCCGCTCGACGCGTGGCTGCACGGTCCGCTCCCCCAGGAGCGCCCGCAGGCCACGGGCTCGGTCCCGGCCGCCCCGCCGTCGCCGGTGCCGGCCCCCGGTCCCGGCGGCGGCCCGGTCAACGGCGGCGTCTTCGGCGGGACCAACCACGGCATCGGCGGCGGCGTCTTCCACGGGGAGGTCCGTCTCGGCGACGGCGGCCGGGGCGACCGCCGGTGAGTTCCGAGGAACAGGCGCAGGGAGCCCAGCCCCCGGCCGGGGACGACCCGTCCTCCGAGGCCCCGGAGGGCCACCGGGCCGATGGGGAGACCGCGGAGGAGACCGACCAGCCGCAGCCCGCCTGGGCGGCCCGGCGGGACCTGGAGAACCACACCCCGCGGACCATGGGGTTCGGGGACGGCTCCCAGGTCGGCGGCGGCGTCTTCGGCGGGACCAACCACGGCATCGGCGGCGGCACCTTCTACGGGAACATCCTGCTGGAACGGACCGAGATCACCTACCAGTTCGGTGCTTCCTCCACGCTCCACACCTCCGGCGAGATCGCACAGTCCGCCCTGGAGGAGCTGGCGGCCTGTTTCGTCCCCGGTCGCGACGACTTCGAAGCGCTGGCCGACCGGCTCCGCGACGAGCACGTGCTGGTCCTCTCGGGCCCGCACTTCGCCGGCCGACGGACCGCCGCGCTCATGCTGCTGCACCGGCTCCACACGGATCCGGTCCGGGCGGTCGACCGGGACACCACCCCCGGGCAGCTCACGGCCGGCCTCGGCGGCGGTGAGCCGCCCGGCGGCCGGACCGGGCACATCCTGTGCGACCTGGTCACGGCGCCGGGCCGGCCGCTGCGGGAGGCGGACCTGCTCGCCGCCCGCAAGGAACTGGGCGAGGACGCGTATCTGGTGATCACCGTGGGACCGACCACCCTGCTGGAGGACGTAACAGCGGTGGACTGGCAGGCGCCCCCACAGGGCGATGTTCTCGCCGCGCACCTGAAGGTGTTGCTGGACGGTGAGGACCGCGTGCCGGAGCTGCTGTCCCTGCCCGCCGCAGCCGCGTTCCTCGAACGCAGCCATCAGCCGCGCGAGGTTGCCGAGTTCGCCCGGCTGCTGGCCGACTACTCCACCGGGAAGGGCGACACCGCACATCTCGACGGCTTCTCCCTGGTCGCGCTGGAGAACCAGGTCCAGGAGTGGTTCGAGGACGACGGGACGGTACTGCACCTGCGCGAGAAGGCGTTCCTCGTCGCACTGGCCGCCTTCGACGACGGGCCGTACGCCCTGACGGCGGAACTGGGCGATCTGCTCTACGCCTTCCTCCAGGAGACCGAGAGCGGAGTGCGGCGGGCCGCCGTCCCGGTCTTCGGTACGCACATCGGCAAACGGCTCCAGCTGGCGCGGGCGCGCCGGTTCGAGGCCGAGGAGCCCACCGAGTGGGGCCCGGTCCGCCAGGTGAAGGCCGCCTACCTCGACGAGCGGGCCCCGCTGGTACTGCTGCGCGAGATCTGGACCGGGCATCCCTCGGCGCGGCCGGCGCTCGTGCACTGGCTGCAACAGCTGGCCGGGGACGGGCGGCCCTTCGTACGCACACGCGCCGCCTCCACCGTCGCCGTCCTCGCCCACACCGATCTGCCGTCCGCCATGGCGCTGGTCATCGAGCCGTGGGCCTCCTCCCGCCTCTACCGGCACCGGCTCGTCGCCGTCAGCGCGCTCACCCTCGCCCACGTGCTGGGCACTCCCAACGTGCCGCGCATCCTCGACGCCTGGTGCGAGAGCGAGGAGTCGTCGCTGCGCTGGGTGGCCATCCGGGCCCACGGGCTGATCGGGCCGGAACGCCCCTCAAAGGCCCTGGCTGCCTTGCGCGCGGCGGCGCGGCACGAGGCGGGGCAGCCGAAGCCCGACCCGGATCTGACGGGGCAGCTCGCCGAGTCCGTGGAGCTGCTGCTGCTGTCGCCTGCGGGCGAGGACGTGATCGCTGAGCTGGTCAGGACGGTGCACGACGACCGGCCGGCGGCCGACCTCGCGCTCGGCGGCTTCCTCAGCGCCTGCCGCCGGACGGAGCAGGACGAACGCCACGGACCGCCGCGCGTCCTCTCCTGGTACGCACGGGCGTCAGCGGCGCGTACCCCCGACGCCCGGGGCATCGCCGAGCTGTGGCGCACCGCCCTGGGCGACCGGGGCCACACCCGGGACGCCCTCGACGTGCTGCGCCGCTGGGTGCTGTCGGCGGACCACGACCCCGGCACCGAGTGGGCTCTCGCCGCGCTGCTGCCCTCGCTCGTCACCGCATCGTCGGAGCACCAGCGGCTCAGCCACCTCCTGCGGACGATGCCCGGCGAGGACGGCACCGATCCCCCGTCCGTGGCGGGGCGGCTGCTGGCCGTCCTGCCCCTTCCCTGACCTGCGATCTCACCCACAGCAACAGGAGAGTGCCCATGCCCGAATTCCGCAGAACACCCGACTGGGACCAACGGGCCGACCGGGGAACGCGGTTGACCGACCCGGTGGTCACCGTCCGGCAGCTGTCCCGCTTCGGATTCGCCCGCCGCCCGCTCACTCGCATCGACCACGCCCTGGTCTTCTCGGCCCCTGACGGCTCGTACGACACCTACCTTCCGCCGGTCCGCCCCACCCGTGCCGGAGCCGCCGCGAAGCGCTACACCGCGGTGTACGAGGTCGACATGGGTGTCCACCCCGTGCGCGAGGAGATCAGCCTGCCGAGCGACGACGACGCCTTCGAATTCGGGGTGGTCGTCGAACTGTCGTGGCAGGTCGTCGATCCCGCGCGGTTCGTGGCGAGCAGGCACCGCGACGTACCGCGGTTGCTGATCGGCGAGCTGGAACAGCCGGCCCGGGCCGTCACCCGTCGCTACGCCGCCTCTCGGAGCGCGGAGGCCGAGAAGGCGCTGCTGCGGGAGGTACGTGCACAGGGTGCACTCGGCATCGGGGCCGGGCTCGCGGTGTCCTGGACCGTACGGCTGCGCGGGGACCAGGGGGTCATCGACCATGTGCAGCGCATGCGGTCCATCGACCACGCGGCCGTCGAGCAGATCCACACCGAGCGGCGCGGCAAGGAGCACGATGCCGCGATCGACCAGCGCAGCAGGGAGCAGGACGCGCTGCAGTGGGAACGGGCGGCCGAATTCGGCGCGCAGCAGCATGAATTGGCCCTGCGGCAGCAGAAGTGGCAGCACGCGGAGGCTGTCGACCGGACCCGTCGGCAGATGGAGCTTCAGCAGGTGAACGCGGAAAGGATCGCGTTCTACGAAAAGCACCTGGAACAGGGCGGGGTCCGTGCGTGGGCGCTCCATCTGGCCGACCATCCCGAAGACACCGAGCTGGTGGCGAACAGCCTGCGCCAGGACCAACTACAGGCGATCAGAGCGAAGTTGACGCTGGCCGGCGAACTCCTGAACGGTGACAGCGCGGAGAACCATGAGCTGGAGGCACCGAAGAAGATGGCGTTCCAGGCGGTGATCGATGTGTTGGACCAATATCTGCCCGGAGTCACGGCACAGAGCAACACCGCAGGCCGGCTGACGGTCTCGATGCCAAAGGACGCGCCGTGTGCGGAACCGGGAACGGCCCTGCGGGAAACGCTTCGGGCGGACCACGACCGGACCGACGGCATCGTCGCGAACGGCCGGGACACGCGCCGACTCGACGGCACACCGCTCCGCAGGGCCGAACCGGAGGAGGGCTCCCCCTTGAGCGCCTTCCCCGGCTGGCGTCCGCCGCCGGGCTACGGAAGCACGCCCCTGAGTCCGGCGGACACGGCCACGCCGTCGGCGAGTGCGGTGGACGCGGACGCCGACAGGCCCGGAGCCGCGTCGGCCGAGGCGAAACCTGCCGCAGCGTCTCCTCTCCCCCGGCCGGCCACGCCCGTCGGCCCCGCCGGGATCGCAGCGGAGGACCAGGGCGGAGCGACCGGCGCGGCCGAGCTCGCGGACACGCCGAGGACGGCGAACACGCTCCGGGCCACGGACGTGGCCGGGGCGCCGGACCAGGAGGGCCGCAGCACATGACCGACACCACCCCGTCACCGGTCCTTTCAGCGGCTCCCCCGGCCCGGAACACCGATGCCCGAACGCAGCTCCTCCTCGATCTGCGGTCCGAGATCGCTCGGGCCGACAGCAAGGCGTCCGTGCTGGTCGCCGCGCTCGGCATGACCGCAGGAGTGATCAGCGGCTGGCTGGCGGGCAGCGACTGGCGCCCGCACTCCCTCTCCGGCCCCGGCACGGTCCTGTGGTGGACGGGCACCGGCGGGCTGGCGGCCGCGCTGCTCTCCATGCTGATGGCTGTGCTGCCGCGCTACCGCAGCAGCACCTGGACCCCCGGGGCCCCGCTCACCTACTTCGCGGACATCCGACGCGCCGCCCGCCAGAACCGGTTGGCGGAAGCGCTCGACGCCACCGAAGGCGCCCCGGACATCGCGCTCGTCACGGCTCTGGCCGAGACCAGCCTGATCGCCGTGCGCAAGCACCAGTGGATACGTGCGGGGCTGCTCACCTATTCCGTGGGCGCGCTCCTGCTTCCCGCCTCGCTGCTCCTCGGCTGACGTCCCTCACCCAAAAAGGATGATCATGACCTCACGATCAGCGCCTCGACCCCGGGACCCAGGTGACCGGCCCGTGCCGGCGGACAGCGGCCCCGGACAGTCCCCGGCCGACGGCGAAACCGTTGCCTCCCCGGATCAGTACGCGACCGCCACCGAACCAGCCGATGACTTGGTGTACGAGCACGGGCCGGGCCGACGTGTGTACTACACCGCGCACCAGCGACGTGTGGACGTCACCGCACTCGGACGACTGGTGCTCGCACTGCCCACCTTCCTGATGAGCTCGCTGGTGGTGCTGCTCGTGGGTGCGGTCCTGGACGGCTTTCTCGGACTGCCGCTCTGGCTGCCGGCCGTACTCTGGCTGGCATCCGGAGCCCTGGTCTTTCATCGGCCCACGGAGGACCTTCTCGCCCGCTACCTGCTCAGTCTCCGGCGCCCGATGCCTCAGGAGGCCGCACGGCTGGAGCCGGTCTGGCAGGAGGTGACGGCCCTCGCCGGAATCGACGGAGCGCCGTATCAGCTCTGGATCGAGGAGAGCGAAGACCTCAACGCATACGCCGCCGCGGGGCACATCGTGGGGGTCACCCGGTTCGCGCTGGAACAGTTGCCGAGCACCCAACTGGCCGCCGTACTCGCCCATGAACTCGGGCACCACACCAGCGGCCATGCGTGGTCGTCCCTGCTCAGCCACTGGTACGGGCTGCCGGGCCGGGCGGTGTGGCGTGTCCTCCGCGCGACGGCCCGCCACGTCGTCACACCGGCCAGATGCGCCCTCTACCTCACCATCGGCGCCCTGCTCGTGGCGATCGGCGGCCTCTCCTGCGTTACCGCGGTGCTGTACGGGCTTCCGCTGCTTCTCCTGCTTCCGTATGTATCGGCAGCGTTGGGACGCCGTGCCGAACTCCGCGCCGACCGTCACGCCGCCGCGCTCGGATTCGCACCGAAGCTGGCCGAGGTGCTGCAGACGATGCACGCGCACGAGGTCCGTGCGCGGCAGACGGCTCTCGCCGTCACAGGGAAGCCGAAGGAGCGGAGGGCGATGGCCGCGCGGCTGCTCTCCAGCCACCCCGACTTCCCGACCCGGCTACACCATTTGCGGCACTACCTGTAGCCGCGACCACCGGTGCGGCACATCGGGACACGCCGGAGGGCGGCCACCCCGTACGAAACGGGGTGACCGCCCTCCGGTCGGTCAAGCGACTCGCTTACTGGTTGTACGGACCGTAGTCGTAGTCCTCCAGCGGAACGGCCTGGCCGGAGCCCGTGCCGAACGGCGAGTAGTCGATGTCGTCGTAGCCGACGGCCGAGTACATCGCGGCCTTGGCCTCCTCGGTCGGCTCGACCCGGATGTTGCGGTAGCGGGACAGACCCGTACCGGCCGGGATGAGCTTACCGATGATGACGTTCTCCTTGAGGCCGATGAGGCTGTCGGACTTGGCGTTGATCGCCGCATCCGTCAGGACTCGGGTCGTCTCCTGGAAGGAGGCGGCCGACAGCCAGGACTCCGTCGCCAGCGAGGCCTTGGTGATACCCATCAGCTGCGGACGGCCGGAGGCGGGGTGACCGCCCTCGGTGACCACACGACGGTTCTCGGTCTCGAACTTCGAGCGCTCGACGAGCTCGCCCGGCAGCAGCTCCGCGTCGCCGGACTCGATGATCGTCACGCGGCGCAGCATCTGCCGGATGATGATCTCGATGTGCTTGTCGTGGATCGACACACCCTGCGAGTTGTAGACCTTCTGGACCTCGCCGACCAGGTGGACCTGGACCGCGCGCTGGCCGAGGATGCGCAGCACGTCGTGCGGGTTGGTCGCACCCACGGTGAGCTTCTGGCCCACCTCGACGTGGTCGCCCTCGCCGACGAGCAGACGGGCGCGCTTCGAGATCGGGAAGGGGATCTCGTCGCTGCCGTCGTCCGGCGTGACCACGATCTTCTTGGTCTTCTCGGTCTCCTCGATCCGGACCCGGCCCGCGGACTCCGAGATCGGGGCGACACCCTTGGGCGTACGGGCTTCGAAGAGCTCGACGACTCGGGGCAGACCCTGGGTGATGTCGTCACCGGCCACACCACCGGTGTGGAAGGTACGCATCGTCAGCTGGGTACCGGGCTCACCGATGGACTGGGCGGCGATGATGCCGACCGCCTCACCGATGTCGACCAGCTTGCCGGTGGCGAGCGAGCGTCCGTAGCAGAAGGCACAGGTGCCGACCGCGGACTCGCAGGTCAGGACCGACCGGGTCTTGACCTCCTCGACGCCGTGCATGACCAGCTGGTCGATGAGCACGTCACCGAGGTCGACGTTGGCAGGCGCGATGACCTTGCCGTCGACGACGACGTCCTCGGCGAGCATGCGGGCGTAGACCGAGGTCTCGACGTCCTCCGTCTTGCGGAGCACACCGTCGGCACCCTTCTCCGCGATCTTCAGCTTGAGGCCGCGGTCGGTGCCGCAGTCCTCCTCGCGAATGATCACGTCCTGCGAGACGTCCACCAGACGACGGGTCAGGTAACCCGAGTCGGCGGTACGCAGGGCGGTGTCCGCCAGACCCTTACGGGCACCGTGCGTGGAGATGAAGTACTCCAGAACGGTGAGGCCCTCACGGAAGGACGCCTTGATGGGACGCGGGATCGTCTCGTTCTTGGCGTTGGACACCAGACCACGCATACCGGCGATCTGACGCATCTGCATCATGTTTCCTCGGGCACCCGAGTCAACCATCATGAAGATGGGGTTCGTCTTGGGGAAGTTCGCGTTCATCGCCTCGGCAACCTCGTTGGTCGCCTTGGTCCAGATCGCGATGAGCTCCTGCGTGCGCTCGTCCTTGGTGATCAGACCGCGCTCGTACTGCTTCTGGACCTTCTCGTCCTGCGCCTCGTAGCCGGCGACGATCGCCTTCTTGGCCTCGGGGACCACGACGTCGGAGATGGCCACGGTGACACCGGAACGGGTCGCCCAGTAGAAGCCCGCCGCCTTCAGGTTGTCGAGCGTCGCCGCCACGATGACCTTGGGGTAGCGCTCGGCGAGGTCGTTGACGATCTCGGAGAGCTGCTTCTTGCCGACCGAGTAGTCGACGAACGGGTAGTCCTCGGGCAGCAGCTCGTTGAAGAGCGCGCGGCCCAGGGACGTACGCAGCCGGAACGTGTCGCCCTGCTGGTACTCCTGCTCGCCCTCCTCGGCGACCGGCGGCACCCAGCCCCGCGGCGGGATGGTGCCCACCGGGAAGCGGATGTCGACCTTCGCCTGGAGCGACAACTCGCGGGCGTCGAAGGCCATGATCGCCTCGGCCGTGGAGCCGAAGGAACGGCCCTGGCCGACGACCTCGCGCTCCTCCTCGTCCGTGGTGAGGAAGAACAGGCCCAGCACCATGTCCTGGGTCGGCATGGTGACGGGACGACCGTCGGCCGGCTTCAGGATGTTGTTCGAGGACAGCATCAGGATGCGGGCCTCGGCCTGCGCCTCCGCGGAGAGCGGCAGGTGGACGGCCATCTGGTCACCGTCGAAGTCCGCGTTGAACGCGGTGCAGACGAGCGGGTGGATCTGGATGGCCTTGCCCTCGACCAGCTGCGGCTCGAAGGCCTGGATGCCGAGGCGGTGCAGGGTCGGTGCACGGTTCAGCAGCACCGGGTGCTCGGCGATGACCTCTTCGAGGACGTCGTACACCACGGTGCGGCCGCGCTCGACCATGCGCTTGGCCGACTTGATGTTCTGCGCGTGGTTCAGGTCGACCAGGCGCTTCATCACGAACGGCTTGAAGAGCTCCAGCGCCATGGCCTTCGGCAGACCGCACTGGTGCAGCTTGAGCTGCGGGCCGACGACGATCACGGAACGCGCGGAGTAGTCCACACGCTTACCGAGAAGGTTCTGACGGAATCGACCCTGCTTGCCCTTCAGCATGTCGCTGAGGGACTTCAGCGGGCGGTTGCCGGGACCGGTGACCGGGCGACCGCGGCGGCCGTTGTCGAACAGCGCGTCGACGGCCTCCTGCAGCATCCGCTTCTCGTTGTTCACGATGATCTCGGGGGCACCGAGGTCGAGGAGACGCTTGAGGCGGTTGTTGCGGTTGATCACACGGCGGTACAGGTCGTTCAGGTCGGAGGTCGCGAAGCGGCCACCGTCCAGCTGCACCATCGGACGCAGGTCCGGCGGGATGACCGGCACGCAGTCGAGCACCATGCCCTTGGGCTTGTTGCTGGTCTGCAGGAACGCGGAGACGACCTTGAGGCGCTTGAGCGCACGGGTCTTCTTCTGGCCCTTGCCGGTACGGATGATCTCGCGGAGGCGCTCGGCCTCCTCGTCGAGGTCGAAGGACTCCAGGCGCTTCTGCAGCGCGGCGGCGCCCATGCAGCCGTCGAAGTACGTGCCGAAGCGGTCACGCAGCTCGCGGTAGAGCAGCTCGTCGCCCTCCAGGTCCTGGACCTTGAGGTTCTTGAAGCGGCTCCACACCTCGTCGAGGCGGTCGATCTCGCGCTGCGCACGGTCGCGCAGCTGCTTCATCTCGCGCTCGGCACCTTCGCGCACCTTGCGGCGCACGTCGGCCTTGGCGCCCTCGGCCTCCAGCTCGGCCAGGTCGGTCTCGAGCTTCTTGGCGCGGGCTTCCAGGTCGGCGTCGCGGCGGTTCTCGATCTGCTGACGCTCGACGGAGACGTGCGCCTCCAGCGAGGGCAGGTCGCGCGTACGGCGCTCCTCGTCCACGAACGTGATCATGTACGCGGCGAAGTAGATGACCTTTTCCAGGTCCTTCGGCGCGAGGTCGAGGAGGTAGCCCAGGCGCGACGGGACGCCCTTGAAGTACCAGATGTGGGTGACGGGAGCGGCAAGCTCGATGTGGCCCATGCGCTCACGGCGCACCTTGGCGCGCGTGACCTCGACGCCACAGCGCTCACAGATGATGCCCTTGAAGCGGACACGCTTGTACTTGCCGCAGTAGCACTCCCAGTCCCGGGTCGGACCGAAGATCTTCTCGCAGAAGAGTCCGTCCTTTTCGGGCTTGAGCGTGCGGTAGTTGATGGTCTCCGGCTTCTTCACTTCGCCGTGGGACCAGGTCCGGATGTCGTCCGCGGTGGCAAGGCCGATCCGCAGCTCGTCGAAGAAGTTGACGTCGAGCACTTGTCGTCAATCCCTCTTTCGGGGGTTCGAGCCCCCTCGCGTCAGGCGAGAAATCGGGGCACTTCAGCAATGGTCTGAACGGGTCCGGGGAGAGCCGGCCGGATCACGGGGATCCGGCCGGCCAACCCGTCAGACCTCTTCGACGCTGCTCGGCTCGCGCCGGGACAGGTCGATACCGAGCTCCTCCGCCGCGCGGAAGACGTCCTCGTCGGTGTCGCGCATCTCGATGGACATGCCGTCCGAGGACAGCACCTCCACGTTGAGGCAGAGCGACTGCATTTCCTTGATGAGCACCTTGAAGGACTCAGGGATGCCCGGCTCAGGGATGTTCTCGCCCTTGACGATGGCCTCGTAGACCTTCACGCGACCGGTCACGTCGTCGGACTTGATCGTCAGGAGCTCCTGGAGGGCGTATGCGGCACCGTATGCCTCAAGGGCCCACACCTCCATCTCACCGAATCGCTGTCCACCGAACTGGGCCTTACCACCCAGCGGCTGCTGGGTGATCATGGAGTACGGGCCCGTCGAACGAGCGTGCAGCTTGTCGTCGACGAGGTGGTGCAGCTTGAGGATGTACATGTAGCCGACCGAGACCGGGTCCGGGAACGGCTCGCCGGAGCGGCCGTCGAACAGCTTGGCCTTGCCGGAGGGCTGCACCAGGCGGTCGCCGTCGCGGTTCGGGATCGTGGCCTCGAAGAGACCGGAGATCTCGTCCTCGCGCGCACCGTCGAAGACGGGGGTGGCGACGTTGGTGCCGGGGGCGACCTGGTCGGCGCCGATGGCCTGCAGGCGCTTGGCCCACTCGTCACCGAGGCCGGAGACGTCCCAGCCGCGGCTGGCGAGCCAGCCGAGGTGGATCTCCAGAACCTGTCCCGGGTTCATTCGGGACGGGACACCCAGCGGGTTGAGGATGATGTCGACCGGGGTGCCGTCCTCCAGGAACGGCATGTCCTCGATCGGCAGGATCTTCGAGATGACGCCCTTGTTGCCGTGACGGCCGGCGAGCTTGTCACCGTCGGTGATCTTGCGCTTCTGCGCGACGTAGACGCGGACCAGCTGGTTCACGCCCGGCGGCAGCTCGTCGCCCTCTTCGCGGTCGAAGACGCGGACGCCGATGACCTTGCCGATCTCACCGTGCGGCACCTTCAGCGAGGTGTCGCGCACCTCGCGCGCCTTCTCACCGAAGATCGCGCGGAGCAGACGCTCCTCGGGAGTCAGCTCGGTCTCACCCTTGGGCGTGACCTTGCCGACGAGGATGTCACCGGCGACGACCTCGGCACCGATACGGATGATGCCGCGCTCGTCGAGGTCGGCGAGGACCTCCTCGGAGACGTTCGGGATGTCCCGGGTGATCTCCTCCGGGCCGAGCTTGGTGTCACGGGCGTCGACCTCGTGCTCCTCGATGTGGATCGAGGAGAGGACGTCGTCCTGCACGAGGCGCTGCGACAGGATGATCGCGTCCTCGTAGTTGTGACCCTCCCACGGCATGAACGCCACGAGCAGGTTCTTGCCGAGGGCCATCTCACCGTTCTCGGTGGCCGGACCGTCGGCGAGGACCTGGTCGGCGACGACCCGGTCGCCCTCGGAGACGACAACCTTCTGGTTGACCGAGGTGCCCTGGTTGGAGCGCATGAACTTGGCGATGCGGTACGTGGTGTACGTGCCGTCGTCGTTGGTGACGGTGATGTAGTCCGCGGAGACCTCCTGGACCACACCGTCCTTCTCGGCCTTGAGCACGTCGCCGGCGTCGGTGGCGCAGCGGTACTCCATGCCGGTACCGACGAGCGGGGCCTCCGACTTAATCAGCGGCACCGCCTGACGCATCATGTTCGCGCCCATGAGGGCACGGTTGGCGTCGTCGTGCTCCAGGAAGGGGATCATCGCGGTCGCGACGGACACCATCTGGCGCGGCGAGACGTCCATGTAGTCGACGTCCGCGGCAGACACGTAGTCGACCTCTCCGCCACGGCGGCGGACCAGGACGCGGGGCTCGACGAAGCGCAGTTCCTCGGAGAGGGGCGCGTTCGCCTGGGCGATGACGAAGCGGTCCTCCTCGTCGGCGGTCAGGTAGTCGACCTCGTCGGTGACCTGGCCGTCGAGGACCTTGCGGTACGGCGTCTCGATGAAACCGAACGCGTTGATCCGGCCGTAGGAGGCCAGCGAGCCGATCAGACCGATGTTCGGGCCTTCGGGCGTCTCGATCGGGCACATGCGGCCGTAGTGCGACGGGTGCACGTCACGGACCTCGAAGCCGGCCCGCTCACGGGAGAGACCACCCGGGCCGAGGGCGTTGAGACGACGCTTGTGCGTCAGGCCCGACAGCGGGTTGTTCTGGTCCATGAACTGGGACAGCTGGCTGGTACCGAAGAACTCCTTGATGGAGGCGACGACCGGCCGGATGTTGATCAGGGTCTGCGGCGTGATCGCCTCGACGTCCTGGGTGGTCATGCGCTCGCGCACGACGCGCTCCATACGGGCGAGACCCGTACGGACCTGGTTCTGGATCAGCTCACCGACGTTACGGATACGGCGGTTGCCGAAGTGGTCGATGTCATCGGTCTCGACCATGATCGAGCGGCCGGACTCGCCGACCGTCTCGGTCTCACCGGCGTGCAGCTTGACCAGGTACTTGATCGTCGCGATGACGTCGTCGCTGGTGAGCACACCGGCGTCCAGCGGCTCGTCGGCGCCGAGCTTCTTGTTCACCTTGTAGCGGCCGACCTTCGCGAGGTCGTAGCGCTTCGGGTTGAAGTAGAGGTTCTCGAGCAGCGTCTGAGCGGCCTCACGGGTGGGCGGCTCGCCCGGACGCAGCTTGCGGTAGATGTCGAGCAGCGCGTCGTCCTGGCCCTGGGTGTGGTCCTTCTCCAGGGTGGCGCGCATCGACTCGTACTCGCCGAACTCCTCCAGGATCTGCTCGGTCGTCCAGCCGAGAGCCTTCAGGAGAACGGTGACGGACTGCTTGCGCTTGCGGTCGATGCGCACACCGACCATGTCGCGCTTGTCGATCTCCATCTCCAGCCAGGCACCCCGGGACGGGATGATCTTGGCGGAGAAGATGTCCTTGTCGGACGTCTTGTCGATGGAGGAGTCGAAGTAGACACCCGGCGAGCGGACCAGCTGCGACACGACGACACGCTCGGTGCCGTTGATGACGAAGGTGCCCTTGTTGGTCATGAGCGGGAAGTCGCCCATGAAGACCGTCTGGGACTTGATCTCGCCGGTCTCGTTGTTGGTGAACTCAGCGGTGACGAAGAGCGGGGCGGCGTACGTGAAGTCGCGCTCCTTGCACTCGTCGATCGAGTTCTTCGGGGGCTCGAAGCGGTGGTCGCGGAAAGTCAGCGACATCGACCCGGAGAAGTCCTCGATCGGCGAGATCTCCTCGAAGATCTCTTCCAGGCCGGACTTGGTCGGGACGTTCTGTCCGCTGTCCAGAGCAGCCTCGACGCGAGCCTTCCATGCGGCATTGCCGAGGAGCCAGTCAAAGCTCTCGGTCTGCAGCGCGAGGAGGTTCGGAACCTCGAGGGGCTCCTTGATTTTTGCAAAGGAGATGCGCAGCGGGGCGGTGCTGGCACCGTTGTTCGTATTCGCGGTCGAGGCGTTGCGCGAGGCGGCCAAGAGGGGGTCCTTCCGAGGGCTCGGACTCACTACGCGCGTACCGGTCCCAAGCCGGACACGGTGACAGTCAATTCCTGATTCGACCGAAAAGGCCAGGTCAGAGACGTTCAGTCATCGATGCTGAAGCGAGGGCATGCCCCTGGTGACGGGCAGGGGGCAGCTAACAGGCAGCGCAAAGGGTCAGTGTAGCCAAACGGCACACTGATGTCCAGTCGGGGTTCTCAGAGACCCACGTTGCTCTCAACAGCTGTTCTCAACACCTATGGCTAGCCCTTGCGCGTGGTGCGCTCTTCTTTACTGCCCGCTTCTCCCACGATCCATGCCTCGAATTCGGATCGATGTGACGACGCGTCCTGAGAATTGCGCGCCGCGTGCGGTTCGTCAAGGCCCCCCTGCGGGGACGGAGCCCCGAGGTCCTCACCCGACCGCCTCCCGGCGCCGGTCGGCCGCCACGGAGAGGCAACGGCGAAGATCACCATACTCGTCACCGCTGGAAGAGCAAGGCAGCAGCCTCGGGCACGCCGAAGGGCGACCACCCGGATGGGTGATCGCCCTTCGTGTGATGACGTCCGTGCCGTGCGGCAGGGGGCGTCAGAAGGAGTCAGCAGACTCCCTGAGTCACTTGACCTCGACGGAAGCGCCGGCGGCCTTGAGGGACTCGGCAGCCTTCTCGGCGGCCTCCTTGGCGACCTTCTCGAGGACCGGCTTCGGGGTGCCGTCGACGAGGTCCTTGGCCTCCTTCAGGCCCAGCGAGGTCAGCTCACGCACGACCTTGATGACCTGGATCTTCTTCTCGCCGGCGCCGGTGAGGATGACGTCGAACTCGTCCTGCTCCTCGACGGCCTCAGCAGCGGCACCGGGGGCACCCGGGGCAGCAACGGCGACCGCGGCGGCGGCGGTGACGTCGAACTTCGCCTCGAAGGCCTTCACGAACTCGGAGAGCTCGATGAGGGTCATCTCTTCGAACTGCGCGAGCAGGTCGTCCTGGGACAGCTTCGCCATGATGGCGTCCTTCCACTAATTCGGCTGGTGCCGGATGTACATGTAGGCGGGCGTACGTTCGGCCCGCTGCGACCGTCGCCCTGGCGGGCGGCGATCAATGCGCGAGCCGAATTACTCGGCACCGCCCTGCTCGGCCTGCTTGGCACGAAGCGCCTCCGCGGTGCGGACGAACTTCGACGGCAGCGCCTGGAAGAGCTGAGCAGCCTGAGACTGCTTGCCCTTGAAGGCACCGGCCAGCTTGCTGAGCAGAACCTCGCGGGACTCGAGGTCCGCAAGCTTCTTGATCTCATCGGCGGACAGCGCCTTGCCATCAAGGACACCGCCCTTGATGATCAGGTTCGGGTTCTCCTTGGCGAAGTCACGAAGACCCTTCGCCGACTCCACCGGGTCACCGGTGATGAAGGCAACCGCCGTCGGACCAGTGAAGTGGTCGTCCAGCGAAGTGATCCCGGCCTCGTTGGCCGCAATCTTGGTCAGCGTGTTCTTCACCACGGCGTACTGGGCGTTCTCACCGAGCGAACGACGCAGCGTCTTGAGCTGCGCCACGGTGAGACCCCGGTACTCGGTCAGCACGGCGGCGTTCGAGCTGCGGAACTGGTCCGCGAGCTCGGCTACCGCGGCAGCCTTGTCGGGCCTTGCCATGAGCGTCGGCCTCCTTCCGGGTGATGAGGACCGCTCAGAAGGGGCCGGGAAAGACGAAACGCCCCGGCGCGGGCGCCAGGGCGTAGCTCGACCGAACGATATCCGGGAGCTTTCCACAGTCACCTGCGCAGGTCGCCCGTGCTCAACGGATCCTTCGGTCGCTGTTCCCTCTTGCGAGAGCACAGCAACGACCAGCGGTCTTTGGCTTCTGTAGGAGAGTACGCGACCGTGGTCGCGCTGAGCAAATCCGTCCCGCTCCGGGCGGCCCGGGACGGTCAGGACGCGCCCGAACCCGTTCCCTGCTGCTGCTTCAGGAGCTCGGTGAAGTCGACCGTGTCGGAGGCCGGGGGCTGCTCGGCCGAGACCTTCGTACCGTAGTCGCTGTAGTACACCGTGGAATTGAGCTCGCCCGTCTTCATCTGGCCGCGCTCGGTCTTCTTGACCAGCAGGTCGTTGTCGTCGACCCAGATGTCGACCGTCTCCGTGGTGATGCCGGCGTCGCTCAGCTGCTTCTTCAGCTGCTCCAGCTGGTCGGCGTCGAGCTCGGAGTTCTTCGCGGTCAGGGCGGCGACATCGACGGTGCCGGAGTAGTGCGTGGTGGAGACGCCCCGGACGTCCTCCTTGCCGACCTTCTTCACGTCGCCGGAGGCGAGCAGCGACTTCACGCCCTGGTCCGGGGTGGTGTTCTGCATCTGCTGCTTCATGGCCTCGCCGGAGGCGCCCGCCATCTTGGCGAGGTCGGCGTAGTCGTAGCTGATCCAGTGCTTGCCGCCGGTCTGCTGCGCGAAGCCGTCGCCCATGTTGACGACGTAGCCGTCCTTGAAGTAGCGGGCCTGCATCGTGCCGTTGCCGCCGGTCTGCTTCATGGCGTCCGCCATGCTGCCGCCGGTGTACGTGATCTCCATGGCGCCGGTGAGACCGTCGGTCCAGTCGATGGTGCCGGTCTGCTTCATGGACATGGTGGTGCCCATCTGGGTGGTGCCCTCGACCTTCGCCGAGCTCTGCCCACCGGTCTTCTTCTGGACGTCGAGCAGCGCGGCGATCGGGTCGGCCTTCACGACGCCGCTGCCCTTGTTGTCGCTCTTGCCGCTGTCCGATCCGCTGCAGGCCGCGACCGACGTCAGCGTCGCCGCCACTGCCACCGACAGACACACGCGTCGCACGGTACTGGTCCTCATATCAGCTTCCACCCCTCGTTCGGCTCTGTCGGGGCCTCACGCTAACGCACGGCTCCGACACAGCCTTCGGCGATACGGATACGAGGACGGGCCCCGCACCTCGAAAGGTTGCGGGGCCCGTCAATGTCACACGTGACGCGGCGTACTGCCGAGCGCGAGGGCTCAGACGGCGGCCGGGTCCTCCTCGACGAGGAGGTTACGGGTGCGGTTGGCGTCCAGCGGGATGCCGGGGCCCATCGTGGTGGTCAGGGCGGCCTTCTTGATGTAGCGGCCCTTGGCTGCGGACGGCTTCAGACGGAGGACTTCCTCCAGCGCCGCTGCGTAGTTCTCCACCAGCTTGGTGTCGTCGAACGAGACCTTGCCGATGATGAAGTGCAGGTTCGAGTGCTTGTCGACGCGGAACTCGATCTTGCCGCCCTTGATGTCGTTGACAGCCTTGGCGACATCGGGGGTGACGGTGCCGGTCTTCGGGTTCGGCATCAGACCACGCGGACCGAGCACTCGGCCGAGGCGGCCGACCTTGCCCATGAGGTCCGGGGTGGCGACGACGGCGTCGAAGTCCAGACGGCCCTTCGCCACCTCGTCGATGAGCTCGTCGGCGCCGACGATGTCGGCGCCCGCGGCTTCCGCGGCCGCAGCACGGTCACCGGTCGCGAAGACCAGGACCCGGGCGGTCTTGCCGGTGCCGTGCGGGAGGTTCACGGTGCCACGGACCATCTGGTCGGCCTTGCGGGGGTCGACACCCAGACGGAAGGCGACCTCGACAGTGCCGTCGAACTTCGTGGTCGCGATCTCCTTGGCGAGACGGACGGCCTCGAGCGGGGCGTAGAGGCGCTCCCGGTCGACCTTGGCGTCCGCAGCCCGGAGGTTCTTGCTGCGCTTCACTGCTACTCCTGTGGTTTCAGAGTGTGGAGTCGTGGTGCGGGCCAGCGCTTGGCCCTACCACTGAGGACGTGAGGGGCTGAATCAGCCTTCGACCGTGATGCCCATGGAACGGGCGGTGCCGGCGATGATCTTCGACGCGGCGTCGAGGTCGTTGGCGTTCAGGTCGGGGAGCTTCGTCGTGGCGATCTCGCGGACCTGGGCCGCCGTGAGCTTGGCGACCTTGGTCTTGTGCGGCTCGCCGGAGCCCTTCTCCACGCCCGCGGCCTTGAGGATCAGCTTGGCGGCCGGCGGCGTCTTGGTGACGAAGGTGAAGGAGCGGTCCTCGTAGACCGTGATCTCCACCGGCACGACCATGCCACGCTGCGACTCGGTCGCGGCGTTGTAGGCCTTGCAGAACTCCATGATGTTGACGCCGTGCTGACCGAGCGCGGGGCCGACCGGCGGGGCCGGGTTGGCCGCACCAGCGTTGATCTGGAGCTTGATAAGCCCCGTGACCTTCTTCTTCTTGGGAGGCATTGCTCTCTCCGGGTCCTAGTGAGAGTGTTTCGCCGCCGTCCGTTCATCCGGATGGAGGCATACCGCGCAACGATAACGGGTATAGCTGCGCGACCAAAAACCGAGCAGGTCAGACGGGCTTCTCAGCCGGTCTGACCTGCTCGGTAGGCATGTGTCCAGGAACGGGCGGAAGCCGCTAGTTCTTCTGGATCTGGTCGAAGCTGAGCTCCACCGGGGTCTCGCGGCCGAAGATCTCGACGAGGCCCTTGACCTTCTTCGAGTCGGCGTTGATCTCGTTGATCGTCGCCTGCAGCGTCGCGAACGGGCCGTCGGTGACGGTGACCGAGTCGCCGACCTCGAAGTCGAGCACCTGGACCTCGACCTTGCGGGCCGGAGCCGGCTTGCCCTCGGCCTCAGCGGCTTCGCGGGCGGCCTTCTCCTCGGCCTCCGGGGCGAGCATCTTGACGATCTCGTCCAGGGTCAGCGGGTACGGGTCGTAGGCATTGCCCACGAAGCCGGTGACGCCGGGCGTGTTGCGGACGACGCCCCAGGACTCGTTCGTCAGGTCCATGCGCACCAGGACGTAGCCCGGGAGCTTGTTCTGGCGGACGTTCTTGCGCTCGCCGTTCTTGATCTGGACGATCTCTTCCTCGGGCACTTCGGCCTGGTAGATGAAGTCCTCGACGTTGAGCGATACGGCGCGCTGCTCCAGGTTGGCCTTCACGCGCTTCTCGTAGCCGGCGTACGTGTGGATGACGTACCACTCGCCGGGCAGGCCGCGCAGCTCGTCACGCAGGGCGGCGACGGCGTCGACGGGGGCGGCCTGCTCGGCCTCCTCCTCGTCGCTCTCGGCGTCGGCCTCCGCGGCCTCTTCCTCGTCGTCGTCGTGCACGGCGGCCTGCTCGGCGGGCTCACCAGCGGCGGCGTCGGCAGCTTCGGCCTGGTCCGGCTCCTCGGCGTCCGCCGCCTCGACGATGTCGAGCTCGTCCTCGGCGGACTCGAAGGCGCCCGCCGTCGGCTCGTCGGCGTCGTTCAGGTTCGGGTCAGACACGGTGGCTGCTTCTTCCTGGATTACAAATGGGTGGAACATGCGAAAGGGGCGCCCATGAGGCGCCCTCCGCGGGATCAGCCGAAGACGTACTTGATGGCCCGCTGGAATCCGAAGTCAATCACGGTAACCAGACCGATCATGACGACGACGAAGACAATCACCACGCTGGTGTACGTCGTCAGCTGACTACGGGTCGGCCAGACGACCTTGCGCAACTCGGCGACGATCTGGCGGTAGAACAGCGCGAGGCGACCCAGAGGGCCCTTCTTTCCGCGCTTGCCGCCCTTCCGGGTCTTCTTCTTCGACTCGGGTACTTCATCCTCGGCATCAGGCATGTCGATGGAGCCCACGGCGTCCGTCACGCTTCTCACCTGATTCCGGGTCATGGCCGTGCCGCGCCCGGTGGAGCCGCACGGCGGTGCATTGAAGTACGTACATGCGCACACATCCTGGCGAAGGAGTGTGTAGCAGGGCCGGAGGGACTTGAACCCCCAACCGCTGGTTTTGGAGACCAGTGCTCTACCAATTGAGCTACGACCCTTTGTGGTTTCCACCAACCTACCGCATCTCCCCGGATGCTTCCGGTGCAGGAACGGTGCGGCTGGTGAAGGCCAACGACAGGTGAGTGTACGTGCTCAGCGGCCCGACGTCGAACAGATAGCTCCAGACCGCTCCTGGTCGCTTGTTGTCCGCATGCTGTCCGAGTCGTGTCCGGTCCCTGAAACCCCTGCGCCGACGGGGATCGCGGTCTGGGACCATGGGGCCATGAGCGCTGCAACTTCCCCCTCCGAGCGCCGGGTCTCCGCCCGCATCGGTGCGATCTCCGAATCCGCCACTCTCGCCGTCGACGCCAAGGCCAAGGCTCTCAAGGCCGCCGGCCGTCCGGTGATCGGCTTCGGTGCCGGTGAGCCCGACTTCCCGACCCCCGGCTACATCGTCGAGGCCGCGATCGAGGCCTGCCGCAACCCGAAGTACCACCGCTACACCCCGGCAGGAGGCCTCCCGGAGCTCAAGGCCGCCATTGCGGAGAAGACGCTGCGCGACTCCGGCTACGAGGTCGACGCCTCGCAGGTTCTGGTGACCAACGGCGGCAAGCAGGCCATCTACGAGGCCTTCGCCGCGATTCTCGACCCGGGCGACGAGGTCATCGTCCCCGCCCCGTACTGGACCACCTACCCCGAGTCGATCCGGCTGGCCGGCGGTGTCCCGGTGGAGGTCGTGGCCGACGAGACCACCGGCTACCGGGTCTCCGTGGAACAGCTGGAGGCGGCGCGCACCGAGCGCACGAAGGTCGTCCTGTTCGTCTCGCCGTCGAACCCCACCGGCGCCGTGTACAGCGAGGCCGACGCCGAGGCGATCGGCCGCTGGGCCGTCGAGCACGGCCTGTGGGTGCTGACCGACGAGATCTACGAACACCTGGTCTACGGCGACGCGAAGTTCACCTCGCTGCCCGCGATCGTGCCCGAGCTGCGCGACAAGTGCATCGTGGTCAACGGTGTCGCCAAGACGTACGCGATGACCGGCTGGCGGGTGGGCTGGATCGTCGGCCCGAAGGACGTCGTCAAGGCCGCGACCAACCTCCAGTCGCACGCCACGTCCAACGTCTCCAACGTGGCCCAGGTCGCCGCGCTGGCCGCCGTCTCCGGAAGCCTGGACGCGGTCGCCGAGATGCGTACCGCCTTCGACCGGCGCCGGCGGACCATCGTGCGGATGCTCAACGAGATCGACGGGGTGCTGTGCCCGGAGCCCGAGGGCGCGTTCTACGCGTACCCCTCGGTGAAGGAGCTGCTCGGCAAGGAGATCCGCGGCAAGCGCCCGGCCACCTCCGTCGAGCTGGCGGCGCTGATCCTGGACGAGGCCGAGGTCGCGGTCGTGCCGGGCGAGGCCTTCGGTACGCCGGGCTACCTCCGCCTCTCGTACGCGCTGGGCGACGAGGACCTCGTCGAGGGCGTCTCACGGATCCAGAAGCTGCTGGGCGAGGCCAAGGCGTAGCGCATCCCGCACCTTCGGAAGCGACCCCCGGCTCCGGCCGGGGGTCGCTTCCGCGTTCGGGCGTCAACCCGATGGGGAAAGCGGCTACCGCTCGACCCCACGTGTGGGGCAGGATCCTGGGATGGAGCGTGATGTACGGCTGTTGCCCAAGGCCCACCTGCACCTGCATTTCACCGGGTCGATGCGGCCGACGACCCTGCTCGAACTCGCCGACAAGTACGGCGTGCACCTGCCGGACGCCCTGACCGGCGGCGAACCGCCCAAGCTGCGGGCCACGGACGAGCGCGGATGGTTCCGCTTCCAGCGGCTCTACGACATCGCCCGGTCCTGTCTCAGGGCCCCCGAGGACATTCAGCGGCTGGTGCGTGAGACGGCCCAGGAGGACGTCGCGGACGGCTCCGGCTGGCTGGAGATCCAGGTCGACCCCACTTCGTACGCCCCGCTGCTCGGCGGGCTGATCCCGGCGATCGAGATCATCCTGGACGCGGTGGACAGCGCCTCGCGCGAGACGGGGCTGCCGATCCGGGTGGTGATCGCGGCGAACCGGATGAAGCATCCGCTGGACGCCAGGACGCTCGCCCGGCTCGCGGTGCGGTACATGGACCGGGGAGTGGTCGGATTCGGCCTTTCCAACGACGAGCGGCGCGGAATGGCCCGGGACTTCGACCGGGCCTTCGCCATCGCCCGCGAGGGCGGGCTGCTGGCGGCGCCGCACGGCGGCGAGCTGTCCGGCCCCGCCAGCGTGCGGGACTGCCTGGACGATCTCGACGCGGCCAGGATCGGGCACGGCGTACGGGCCGCCGAGGACCCGCGGCTGCTGCGCAGGCTGGCGGAGCGCCGGGTGACCTGCGAGGTCTGCCCGTCGTCGAACGTGGCGCTGGGCGTCTACGAGAAGCCCGCCGACGTACCCCTGCGCAAGCTGTTCGAGGCCGGGGTGCCGATGGCGCTGGGCGCGGACGATCCGCTGCTCTTCGGTTCCCGGCTGGCCGCGCAGTACGACCTCGTGCGGCGCCATCACGCGTTCACGGACGAGGAGCTCGCGGAGCTGGCCCGGCAGTCGGTACGAGGCTCCGCCGCACCCGACCCGGTCCGGGCGGAGCTGCTGGCGGGCGTGGACGACTGGCTGGCGAAGCCCGCGGGCTAGGGCCTGTCCGGCGGATCAGGGCCGGGGTCGCGGCAGGCAACGTTCGCCCCGTCGCGACGCCCGGCACGCACTCTCGCCGCACCGGACGCCGTTGACGGGCAAACGTTGCCTGCCTCGGCACTAGAGACTCACGCCGACCGTCACCGGTTCGTTGACGAGCGTGATGCCGAAGGCCTCGCGGACCCCGGCGACGACCTCGCGGGCGAGCGCGAGGAGGTCCTCGGTGGTCGCATCGCCGCGGTTGGTGAGGGCGAGGGTGTGCTTGGTGGAGATACGGGCCGGTCCGGCGCCGTATCCCTTGGTGAAACCGGCCTTGTCGATGAGCCAGGCCGCCGAGGTCTTGACGCGTCCCCCGTCCGCGGGGAAGGCGGGGGGCGTCGTCCCGGGGCCGAGCCGGTCCTCGGCTCGGGCGAGGAACGCCTCGTACTCCACCTCCTCCAGGATCGGGTTGGTGAAGAAGGAGCCCGCCGACCAGGAGTCGTGGTCCTCCGGGTCCAGCACCATGCCCTTGCCGGCGCGGAGCGCGAGCACCGTTTCGCGGGCGGCCGCCGCGGGCACCCGCTCGCCCTGTTCGACGCCCATGGCGCGGGCCGTCTCGGCGTACCGCAGCGGCGCGGAGAGACCGCCCGCATCCTCCAACTCGAAGCGGACACGCAGCACCACAAAACGGTCGGGTTCGGCCTTGAAACGACTGTGCCGGTACGCGAACGCGCAGTCGGCGTTCGGGATGGTGACCGTTTCCTCGGTGCGCCGGTCGTAGGCGACGACCTCCGTGATGGTGGCGGAGACCTCCTGGCCGTACGCGCCGACGTTCTGGATCGGTGTCGCACCCGCGGAGCCCGGGATTCCGGCCAGGCACTCGATGCCCGCGAGGCCGGCTTCGACGGTGCGGGCCACGGCGTCCGTCCAGATCTCACCGGCGGCGAGCTCCAGCGTCGTACCGTTCAGCGCGAAGCCCTTGGTCGCGATACGCAGGGCGGTGCCGTCGAAGCCCTTGTCGCCGATGACCAGGTTGCTGCCGCCGCCGATGACGAGGAGCGGGGTGCCGCTCCCGTCGGCCTCGCGCACGGCTTCGATCACTTCGGCGTCGGTGGTCGCCGTGAGGAGGCGGGAGGCGGGGCCGCCCAGCCGGAAGGTGGTCAGGGGGGCGAGGGGGGCGTCATGGAGTTCCTGCACGGGGACAAGGGTACGGTCCGCGCCCCCACGGCTCGGGTGGGGCACGGACCGTACACGTGGAACCGCGGCTCGGGCGGCGACGGGGCAAGCTCCTCGGCCACCGCGGGCAACCGGTCCGCGGGCGCGGATGAGGGGCACGGCCCCGTGGACCGTGCCCCTCGCCCCCTGTCGCGCGGTACGGCCTCAGCCGAGCCGCACCACGGCGCGGGACATGCCCAGCACCTTCTTGCCCTCGCTCATGGCCGTCAGGTCCACCCGCACCTGCTTGTCGTCCAGCAGGGCGGCGACCTTGGCTCCGACCTCGATCAGGGCGCCCTCGTCGTCGTTCGGCACGACGACCGGCTTGGTGAACCGCACCCCGTACTCGACGACCGCACCCGGGTCACCGACCCAGTCCGTGACCACCCGGATCGCCTCGGCCATGGTGAACATGCCGTGCGCGATCACGTCCGGCAGCCCGACCTCTCGGGCGAACTTCTCGTTCCAGTGGATCGGGTTGAAGTCACCGGAGGCGCCCGCGTACTGCACCAGCGTCGCCCGGGTCACCTTGAAGGACTGTGCCGGCAGCTCCGTACCGACCTCGACCGACTCGTATGCGACCTTCGCCGTCATCACGCCTCCTCGGCGGCGCGCGCCACCAGCTTCGTCCACGCGGTCACGACATGTTCACCGGACTCGTCATGGACCTCGCCGCGGATGTCCAGGATGTCGTTGCCCGCCAAGGACTTGATGCCCTCGATCGTCGAGGTGACCGTCAGCCGGTCCCCCGCCCGGACGGGGCGCGCATAGGCGAACTTCTGGTCGCCGTGCACCACCCGGCTGTAGTCCAGTCCCAGCTGCGGATCCTGCACCACCTGCCCGGCGGCCTTGAAGGTGATCGAGAAGACGAAAGTCGGCGGCGCGATCACATCGCTGTGGCCGAACGCCTTGGCTGCCTCCGGGTCGACGTACACCGGATTCGGGTCGCCCACCGCCTCGGCGAACTCGCGGATCTTCTCCCGGCCGACTTCGTACGGCGGGGTGGGCGGATAGGTCCGCCCGACGAAGGACTGG
>NZ_JBSFET010000038.1:0-63622 GCF_053594575.1 Streptomyces sp. NPDC001880 | reverse complement strand
TTCGAGGAACTGGTAGCCGTCGGCCGCGATGCGCCAGGTGAGCTGCGTCCGCTCGCTTTCATCACTCGGCAGTCGGTAGGAGTCCATCCGGCTCCTGTACTGTTCCTGCCAGGCCCGGGGCATCCAGGAGGTGAGCCACTCGGGCGCCGCGACGGCAACCGCTTCCAAGGCGGCCCGTAGCGTCTCGCCGACGAACTCCAAACGGTTGAGATCCCTCACCGCGGCGAGCACGTGAGTTGGTTCGACGAGATCGAGCAGGGCCTCAACTACGAGGTCGAGAACGCTGCGCAGACGTCCGGCGCAACCTACGTGGACACCTACACCAGCAGCATCTACCACGGAGCCTGTCTTCCCTCGGGCGGGGCCAACCAGCCGCCCAACCCGGACAAGTGGATGTACGGCGTCTTCGACAAGCTGGTGCTCCCTCCCGGCGTCGACAAGCCCGCGCAGAGCGAGTACCACTGCGGACTGCGCGACGATGTCGAAAATTCGCTCCCAGCCGGGGTGCCGTTCATTGCCGGTGAAGCCTGCACGCTCGTCCATCCGAACTACTACGGTGCACTGAACCAGATGCGACAGGCACACGAGGCATTCATTGACGCGGGGTTGACGCCGGCGAATAGCGCCATCGGCGGCTGATCTTGCTCTTTGGAAGTCATCTCAATCGGCAATTCTGCGGTAGCAGATGAGGGTGCAGGCGATGCTGGTGAAGGCCAGGAAGTGCTCAGCCTTGCGTTCGTAGCGTCGGTGGAGTCGACGGCAGCCGGAGAGCCAGGCCATCGTCCGTTCGATGGTCCAGCGGTGGCGTCCGAGTCGCTGTGAGCTCTCGACGCCCTTGCGGGCGATGCGGTGCCGGATGCCGCGTCGCGAGAGCCATTGCCGCATGTTGCGGTAGTCGTAGCCCTTGTCGGCGTGAAGCTTGCCCGGCCTGCGCCGGCGAGGGCCCCGGCGGGACCGGATGGGCGGTATACCTTTCACGAGCGGGATCAGGGCCTGGCTGTCGTGGACGTTGGCGCCGGAGATACCGACGGACAGGGGCAGACCGGTCCGCTCGGTGATCAGATGGATCTTCGACCCGTACTTGCCCCGGTCCACAGGATTCGGACCCGTCAGGTCCCCCTTTTCAGAGCCCGCATGTTCACCGAGTCGATTGCGCACCGCGACCAGTCCAGGTCGCCGCGGGCTCCGAGCTCATCAAGGATCAGGCGGTGGAGCTTGGCCCACGCCATGGCCTTCGTCCACTCGGCGAACCTGCGGTGGGTCGTCGCACCGGACGGCCCGAACGGCGCCGCGGGCCACTGCTGCCACGTGCAGCCCGACGTCGCCACGAACACGATCGCCGCCAAGACCTCTCGGTCACCATGACGACGCCGACCGCCGCCCTGAGGCCGCGACGGCACCTCCGGCACCACCTGTTGGAACAACTCCCACAACTTGTCCGGCACCAGCCGTTCAACAATCCCCTGAACCGCACCGGCTCGAATGGAGACCTCGAGCCTCGCGGCTGCTCGTCCTGAGTCGGGCGGCGAGCGCGCTTCGAGGGCTGATTCTGACGTTTATCAGGAAGCGTGGCTCATCGACTTGCTGGAGCCAGGGGGCACCATCAGCGGAGCAGAGTGAAGACGATGGCGGCGACGGCGCCCAATGCTGTGCCGCAGCAGAGCTGGGCCAGGGTGTGGGCCTTGAGGACCCGGCGGGACCAGCCGACGGCCAGCACGATCAGGATCGCGGGCAGCATTGCCGGGCCGAAGACCAGAAGCAGGATCATGACGGTGCCGCCAGCGACGGCGTTGTGCGCGGAGATCTGCCACCAGACGGTCACCGCGAGGGTGGAAGCGAGACCTACGAGCATGGCGACGACGAGCGCTGAGACTTCGCTCGGTGCTCCGAGGACGTAGAGCAGCACGATGCCGATGACGACGGACACCAGGCTGGCAGCGAGCGGCAGAATGCGCTGCTTGCGCACGCGGACGTGTTTGTCGGTCAGACGGCCACGCCGTACACCGAGCTGCACGATGGTGATGGGGATGATGCCGCAGAACAGCGCGCCGAGGAGGCCCCAGGCGACCCCGGCGAAGTCGTTGGTGCTATGCCACCCGACGAGGAGCAGGAGCGCGATGACGAGGTTGGCGGGCGCGAGCACGTCCGTTATCAGCTTCGCGGCCTTTACTTTCGTGGAGGCTTCGGAGTACTTGGGCGGGGCGGGGGGAGTAAACGTGCTCATGGCTGCATCTCCAGCGTACGGGTGCGATCCATCGCTTCGGCGAAGGAGCCGGTGAGGGCGGAGTGGTAGGCATCGGACAGTTGGCTGAGGGCACTGATCTCGCTGGCGAGATCGCGCCCGCCGCCTGAGGGCCGGTGGTGTTTGTTGGCGGGGGCCTCGCCACGCAGGCGGGAACGGCGGGCAACCTCCAGCCAGCAGGCTTCGACGGCGGTGTCGGCCTGGGTGCCGATGAGCCCGCTCGCGGCCACGTGCGCCTGGGCCTTTGCCCGGATCTCGGCGGGGGCGTGATCACTGAGGGCCAGGGCGGCATCGCGGATCTCGATGGTGCGGCGATAGAGGCGCCCGTGGGGATTGCGGGGGTCGAGCCGTTCTGCAACTCGGCTGCGGGGCGGATCGAGTCGTACGGAGGGGGCCGCGTCGGTGAGCCGGCGCCACAGCGGATAGAGCCGCAGCAGGCTTCGGCGGTCCGTGGACCAGCTGCGGATCTTGGTCAGCGCCGGCAGCGTGCTGCCGGCCAGGATGAGTAGTACAGCGACGACGAGGAAGAACGTGCTTGTGGTGTGGTCGAGGACTGTGTGGCCGAAGTAGCGCGTAACGAGGTTCGTGATGCGGTGCAGGGCGTATACGACGCCACTGGCCATGCCAAGGCCGATGAGTCTCAGGCCCCAAGCGAGTGAGCCGTTACCGGAGTCGCGCCCCCAGCGCCAGCACACGCGCAAGGCGCCGAACAGGGCGGTGCTGAGGTACGCGAGGAAGATGATGCCGTACGCGAGGATGGTGCCGTGTTGGGCGTAGTCGGTCAGAAGGTCTTCGGCTTCGTGCGGCTGCGGAGTCGCGACGAATAGAGCCGTCATGGCGGTTGCAGCCGTGATCGGCAGGACCACGCGAATTCGAGCTTGCCAAGAGCCTGAGTCGTCGTTGCCCGAGACGTTCCGCAGGAATGCCAACAGGGCGGCGGCGCCGAGCACACCACCGCTGATGTGCTTGAGCAGAAACGACAGATCTACGATCCCAATACTGCGGTCCAGGTCCTGTCCGAGGGGCAGGCGGAGAGTCATGGTGATGCTGACCCCGAAGAAGGCCCACCACAGGGTGCGGTCTTTGCCCTTACGCCAGACTCTCGGGGCGCGCCAGGCTGTTATCCCCCAGAGCAATACGGAGACGGCAATTTCGAGTGTGGTCATGAGGACTCATTCGGAGCGGAGTGCCACGTCGATGCGATGTAGCTCGGCGGGGCGGGCAGTGACGGCCGGGAGCTCAGCCAGCTTGGCGATGCGGGTGGCGAGCTGTTCCGCCTCGCGCTCCTGCGGGGTGTCGAAGTTGGCCCTCGCCAGTACGCTGCGGACCGTGTGGGGGGCGATTCCAGTGAACAGCGCAGAATGCACCGGAGGCGTCACATCGTTGATCGACGAATGTCCGAGCAGCATGTGGCTGATCTCGTGCAACACGATGTGGTCCCGGTGAAGCGGTGACGTCGATGCCTCGTAGAAGATGCAGTCGCTGTTCTCCAGCTCGATCCACAGGCCGCACAGCTCGTCGCTACTTCCCGAAATGCCCTCGACCGCTTCGAGATGTAGCGGTCGCCCCCGATGGGCGGCGAGGTTATCGCAAAAAGATTGAATGTTGAACGGGGAGGGAATCTCGATCTCGGCCAAAAGATCTTGGAGATCTCGGCGCTTGCGGTGCGGCAGGCGTGACCGGAGTCGTCGGCAATGGCGCAACGCAACTCCTGGGCGGTACTAAGCGCCGATCATGGAGTCACCACCTTCGGCTGTCGTGCAGTTCTCAGCACAATAAGTGGGTTGCGTACGCAGTTCTGCTGCGGGGTGGCCCTATCGAGGGTGGGCTTTCACGGGTGGCCGGGGGGCGACTACGTAGCGTGCATCGCTAATCGGACATCAAGGGCACAGGGCGTGAATCGACCTAGAGGTGATCAAGGGATCTTTATCGATCCTTAACCGCTTGGCGCTGAGCCGGCGATTACTCTTCCCCGCTTTGGTTGCGCGAGTTGAGGCCCTCGAGGTCGCGGGCGCGCTCGATGAAACTCTGGATGGTCTGCAGCGTCTCGGGTGACAGGCCGCTTGCGCGCATGGCAACCGATCGCACCTGGTTGTCGCGCATCGAGGAGAGCATCGACAGCTCGGCGTCGATCCGCTTGGACGACTCCTCGTCGAAGAAGTACGACGGAGAGACGCCGAAGAAGCCGGCCAGGGCTTCGAGGTGCTTCATGGTCGGGTTGTCTCGCTTGCCGGTCCGCAGCTGCCAGATGTAGCTGGACGACATGGGTGGGCCGCCTTGCTCACGGATGCCGGCCTCCACCTCCTTGTAGGAGTACGGGCCCCGGCCTCTCGGGTGAAGCGTGATGAAGAGGTGGTCGACCTTCTCCGCGAGTGAGCGCTTCACCTCATGTGCCCTGTCGCCCATGGGGGTCGCCCTTCCGTCCGTTGCGGGTGACGCCGGTGCATCACGCGATTCTTATCAGCTGGTGTAGACGATACATGCCTCATTCTGCTCGCTCCATCTTCACCAGTTGACACGATGCATCCTCATCAGCCTATGGTCGTCCCGTCGCCGTCAACTGATAAAAACGCCACCCGCCCGGAGGGGCTCGCCAGGAGTGACCGAGGGGAGGGGGTTCGCCGCGAAGGGCGACACCTGATCCGCAGAACCAACCGCGGAGGAATGCGCCGGTGTCTGGGGCTGGAACCCCAGACACCGGGCCGCGGCCCTCTGTGGGGCGCGGATCCATAACTGGAGTGGGACGGCTGGCCTTTTCGACGAGAACGGCCGCCCCGCCCCACCTACGAGTGAGGAATTTTCGCATGCCTATGCCCCAGAGCGAAAGGGCGGTCAGCGCCCACGATGACGAGTCTGTAGCCATCCATCGGCAGCGTATGGCCCGTCTCCTCGCGGACATGGTGACGGGAGCCACCACCGTCATACGCGTCTCACGATGGGAACACATCCAGACCTGGTCAAGTCCGTATTCCCGCGCCTACCACAAGCACGGGAACCTGATGGAGATCAATAGCACGCAGGGCCTGATCGCCGCGCGCAGGATCACCCGCCCCTGTCCCGGGGGGAGCTGGGGCGAAGTCCACGACCTCGACCTGACAACGGGTGTCCTGAAGCCCGCCGCCCAGGCATACGCCGCTGCGGGCGGGGTGCGCTGACCGTGGCGAGGATCCGCACCATCAAGCCCGAAGCCTTCACCAGTGAGTCGTTCGCCGAGGTGAGCGTCTACGCCGAGCGGACCTTCTTCGGCCTCCTCACCCAGGCCGACGACCACGGCCGCTTCCGCGACAACCCGGCCATCATCGCCGGGCTGCTCTGGCCACTGCGGGCCGAGCACACCCCGGTGCACGTCGAGGACGACCTCCACCAGCTGGCCACCGCCGCGCTCATCTGCCGGTACACCGGCTGCGATGGCCGCCGGTACCTGCACATCGTCACTTGGTTCCAGCACCAGAAGATCGACAAGCCCTCGCAGTCCCGGATTCCGGCATGCCCGGACCACCACGCCAAGCAGCGCTGCGGAGGATGCAAGGGCACCTGCACCGCGTTCGACGAGGACTCGCCGAACACTCCCCGAGGGCTCGCCGAGGATTCGGGGAAGGCTCCCCGGACCTTCGATCGGCCCTCCAAGACACCCGCGACGACTCCCGCCGCCCGATCCGTGAGCACCAGCGACCAACAGATCGCGCTCGATGGCACCCGCGACGTTCCTGAGCGAGCGACGAAGAAAGCCGCAGGCCAGAAGAGCCTCGTAGAGGACTCCCCGAAGGCTCCCCGAAATCGCCCCGAGGGCTCGACGCCTGGATCTAGGATCTTGGATCCTGGATCTTCTAATCCTTCGGGGCGCACAGCGCCCGTCCCCAGCCCTTCGGCGCAGGACCTCGTCGGCGAGTACGTCGCTGCCTGCCCCCAACGTCCGCCGGGCGACGTGATCGGCCACCTCGGGCGCATCACCAAAAAGCTCCTGGACGAGGGCATCGCACCGGAGCACATCAGGGGCGGGCTGCAGCGCTTCGCCGCCAACCCCAAGCACCCCAGCGTGCTGACCAGCATGGTCAACGAAGCCATGAACGCCGGGCACGCAGGTTTGGTGCGGCCGGGATCGCGGCCTAACGTGCCCGGTCACAGGGCCTGGGCCAACCCTGCCGACCCTGCTGCTGCCTACGCCGAGGAGCTGTGATGCGCGACCACGACGCCCAGCCCATCGGCGGCATCGCCAGCCGCCTGGCCAACATCCTCACCTCCCGGGGCATTGACCCGGCCGCCACGCCCGCCGACGCGGCCGAGCCCATCCCTGCTCTCCAGGCGGCGCAGGCCCGCATCCCGGCCCGCTACCAGGCGGCTCTCGCCGACCATCCGGCGATCACGGACTGGGTGCACGAGATTGCCCAGGCCGGTCGCCCCGGCCCCGGCGGAGCCCCCGGCCTCGCCCAGGGCCGCTCGCTGCTGATCGTCGGCACCACCGGCACCGGTAAGACGCACCAGGCGTACGGAGCGGTCCGCTCGCTGATCACTATCGGGGTCCGGCTGCGTTGGAAGGCGACCACCGCAGCCGACCTGTATGCCGATCTGCGGCCCCGCCCCGGCCACGACGGCGAGCGAGAGCTTGTGGACATGGCCCGCTGCCCCCTGTTGATCATCGATGACCTCGGCGCGGCCAAGAGCAGCGAATGGACCGAGGAGATCACGATGCGGCTGATCAACCGCCGATACAACGAGATGCTTCCGACCCTCGTCACCACCAACCTCGGCATGGCCGACCTTCGCCAGCACATCGGCGACCGCGTCGCCTCACGCCTGACCGAGATGACCGACAAGGTCATCCTCGACGGCCCCGACCGCAGACGAGCTATCGCAGCCGAGCGCCGCCGCATCGCTCCCGCTGCCTGATCTCTCCGGCGACCGTCGTCCCGGTCCGCCTCGTTCACGCACCAACCCCCGGGCTGCGCCTGCCCAAACGCGCCCGGGTCGAACGGAGACCCCCATGCACATCACCGAGTCCCAGACGCCGCGCACCCTCGGCGATCACACCTGGCACGACCGCGCCGCCTGCCGATCGACCACACACCACCAGGTCGATCCGGAACTCTTCTTCCCCGAGCCCGATGAGGTGGACCGCATCCGCATCGCCAAGGCCCTGTGCGCACAGTGCCCCGTCCGCAGCACCTGCCTCGACGCCGCCCTCGAAAGCGGCGACCGCGACGGCATCAGGGGCGGCATGACCGAAGAGGAACGCGACCCTCTGCACCGCAAGTTCCAGCACCGCCTCAACTACGCCCGCGTCAACGCCGTCCTGGCCGGTCGCGACATCCACCTCACCGACGCCGAGCGCCAGGCCGTCGTCCGTGCCGCCTATCAGGTTGGCATCCCGTCAGAACGGCTCGCCTGGTTGCTCAAGGTCACTGAAGAGCATGCCGAGAAGCTCTACCGCCGAACCCGCCGGGAGATCCGCAACCGGATGGTCGACCATGAGAAGAAGGTGAACAAGAGCAAGCCGGAGAGCCAGCCCAAGGCGCTCAAGGAACCCACGGCGAAGCCCCCCGCCCGCGACGACCTCTGGACGGCAGCGTGAGCCACATCGCGCCGGCACCGCCGCGGATCAACGGCTGGGACCGGGCCGCAGTCGTCGCCCTCGGCGGCGCTGGATGCGCCCTCTCGTACGACGCCCTGCAGCAGATGGCCGCCGCGATCCACGTCCGAGGGCTCCTGACCTTCGTCTTCCCCCTGGTCATCGACGGATTCATCGCCTACGGAGTCCGAGCCCTCCTGGTCCTGCGCACGGCCCCACTCGCCGCCCGCTGCTACGTGTGGACGCTGTTCGGCACCGCGACCGCCGCCAGCATCTGGGCCAACGCCCTGCACGCCGTACGCCTCAACCAGCAGCAGCACGACGGTGTCGGCCTCCAGCTCGGCGACCTCACCGTCGGTGTCCTGTCCACCCTGGCCCCGCTCGCCCTGGCCGGAGCCGTTCACCTGTACATCCTCATCGCCCGCCGGGCCACCGAGGCCGGGATGTCCGGACACCCGGAGACGCATGGTGTCCGGACGGACCGGGTCACCGACGACCGTCCGGACACCTACCCGGCCCGGGGTGGCCGAGGCTCATTCCCGGTCACCTCCGGACACCCCGCTGAGTTTCCCGGTCCGGACACCGGCCGCCCCGCGGTCACCACGGGGCCGGACACCTCGGAGACCCACGCCGCGGACACCCTGTCCGGAGAGCAGGAGAAGCTGGTCGAGCCGGAGCCCGAGCACGGTGGTCGCGACGCTGACCAGGGCGGACACCCCGCCCCCAGACCGCGCCCGGTCACCCGCCCCGACCTGGCCAAGCATTCGGACACCACTTCGGGCGCGACCGGGGAGACCGGCCCCACCGCCCGTCCGAATGCCGCCGCCCGCAAGTCGGCCCCCATGACCGACGAGCAGCTTCTCGTGATCGCCCGCCAGGCGGTCACCGAGGCCGACGACCTGACCCGGAAGGTCGTCGCGGACGCCATCCGCGGTCACGGACACGGCCTCGGCAACGACCGGCTGACCGTCCTGATGCAGCACCTCCGCAAGGAAGCGGACAAGGCTCCGGTCACCCGGACCGGCTGACCGGACAGCCCGCTCGGCGGGTGCCCCGGCCCGGACATCCGGACCGGCGCACCCGCCGAGCACACGACTCCCTCCCACCCCGCAGACGCACCGGAGCCGCCACCATGCGCACCACCTCGGCCACCCGAGCCGAAGCCGACGCCTGGATCACTGTCCTCAGCCGCTACGCACACCTCCACCGCGCCGAACCAGGCCCCGACGGAGTCTGGACCGTCCAGCGCACACCCACGAGCACCCCCCGCACCCTCCACCACCCCGTCCTCGCCCTCGACTTCGTCGCCGAAATCCTGCACGACGTACGCCGCGACATCCCCGGAGTGCCCCGATGACGCTCCCCGATCCGCTCGGCACACCCCCTGACCTGGGCGAAGGACACTGCCCGGCACGAGGCCGAGCAAGCTGTAGCTTCCGAAACTCCTCCGCAGCCAAGGGCCGCGGAGGAGTTTCGGAAGCGCATGCCCCCACCCCTGAGGGGCCGGGGGAGGCCCGGCACCAAGGGGTGCCGGACTCTGAGGCCGCGACCGAGGGCGGACCGCAGCCAGGGGGAGAAGACGCCGAGCGTTCCGCACCGCGTACGCGCCCTCGCCTGCGCCAGAACGTGCACCGCGACCAAGTCCGCAGCGTCCGCCTGACCCGCGACGAACTCGCCATCGTCAAGCGGGCCGCCGAAGCCGTCGGCCTGAAAACCGCAGGCTTCCTCGCCGACGCCGCGGTCACGGTCGCCCAGACCCAAGGCGGCCCCAAGGCATGGCTGATGGACCAGCGCGGACGCGTCGAGGAGCTGATGTCCGCCAGCGCCCAGCTCGCCCGCGCCGGCAACAACCTCAACCAAGTGGCCCGCATCCTCAACTCCGGCGGCCGGCCCGAATACGCCGACGACGCCGTCGCCCGCGTCCTGCGCGCCGCCGCCAGGGTCGAGGCCGCCGCCATCGAGATGGCGAGGCGCTGACACCATGGTCCCGGACATCTCCACCGGCAGCCGCACGTACGGACTCCTCGCCTATCTCTACGGACCCGGCCGCCGGGACGAACACACCGACCCTCACCTCGTCGCCGCCTGGATGCCGGAACTCGCACCCGACCCAGGCCGCGACCCGACCGCCACCCTCAAGCAACTCACCGACCGGCTCGACCTCCCCATCCTCGCCCTCCCGAAGAACCGCCGCCCGCCCCAACACGTCTGGCACTGCCCCGTCCGCACCGCCCCTGGCGACCGGCACCTCACCGACGCCGAATGGGCCGAGGTCGCCCGCCGCATCGTCCACGCCACCGGCATCGCCGAGGAAGGCGACGACAAGGCGTGCCGCTGGATCGCCGTACGCCACGCCGACGACCACATCCACATCGTCGCCACACTCAAACGCGAAGACGGACGAAGCCCCCGCCGCCACCAGGACGGCATCCGCGCCCAGGCCGAATGCCGCAAGATAGAAAAGGAGTGGGGCCTGCAGATCCTCAACGAAGGCGACCGCACCGCCGCCCAACGCCCCACCAGCGCCGAACGCGCCAAGGCGGAGCGCACCGGCCGCGCCGAACCGCCCCGTGAAACGCTGCGTGAACACGTCCGCCAGGCGCTGGCCGGCGCCGCCGACGAGGACGAGTTCTTCCGCCGCCTCATCGAAGCCGGCCTCCGCCTCGAAAAGCGCCTCGCCCCCTCCGGCGACATCCTCGGTTACAAGGTCGCCCTGCCGGGCGACCGCAACCGTGACGGCGAGCCCATCTGGTTCCCCGGCTCCAAACTCGCCCCCGACCTCTCCCTCCCCAGGATCCGCCAACGCCTCGCGGCCGGACCGCCCGAGAACGAGCCGACGTCCGCTGCGGGCCCCGCCCTACGGGCAGCTCGACCGGCCAGCGCTCGTCGTGACGCCACCCGCGTCGCCGAGGAAGCCGTCACCGTACTTGCCGGGGACGACGACGCGGCCGGCGCCGCCCAGCTTGTCGGCGTCGGCGAACTCCTCGACGCCGTCGCCCAGACCGCCCCAGCCTCCACCCGCAAAGAACTCGCCGAGGCCGCCCGCGCCTTCGAACGCGCCACCCGCTCCCACACCCGCGCCGAGCACACCGACCACCGCGCCCTCCGCGCCGCCGCGCGCGGCATCGCCCAGGCCGGCAACGCCCTCGGCAAAGGCGAGGACGGCGGCACCACCGCGATGCTCCTGTCCACCATGGTCCTCGCCACGATCGCCACCATCCACTGGCACTCCGCCCGCGGCCACGCCCAGCAAGCCGCCGCCGCCCGACAAGCCACACAGCACCTGCGTGCCGCCTACCGGTCCGCAGCCGCCACACCTATGAAGGCGATGCGCGAGCAAGGACGCCGACTGCCCGCCCCCGTACGCGACCGCCACGCCCACACCGTGGAAGCCGCACTGCCTGGGCAGGCCGACCACATCCTGCGCGAACCCGGCTGGGACGCGCTCGCCGCCACCCTCGCCCAAGCCGAACGAGCGGGACACGACCCCCACGCGCTGCTCCAGCAAGCGGTCGAATGGCGCGAGTTGGGGACCGCCGACAACGTCACGGACGTACTCGTCTGGCGCCTGCGGCGCATCGGGAAACTGCCCGCCACTGCGGACCTGCCCCGCACACGAGTGCGCCCGCGGACACCCCCGCCGCAGCCCCGAGCCTCGGAACCGCAGGTAACAGAGCCTACGGTTCGTAATGACACGAATGGCTCCCGCAGGCCGGGACCACGGCGCTGACCAGCACCTTAAAGGGCTGGACACTGACGGCCGGCGCGGTTACGGCTGGTCAACAACAGGACGAGGAGACGATGCCGATGCTCAGCGAAGACCACCGGACCCGGAGAGCCGTGCTGCCGGAGACGGCAGCCAACGACCCCTTGCTGAGGCTCCAGAAGGAAACGCGGCTCGGCGACGTCATCATCCGTGTCCGCGCCACCACCCACCCCGAGGAGATCCGCATCGGCGGCATCCTGGTGATGTGCCCGGCGTGCGGAGCCAGGCGCGACTGGATGGTCATCTGCGACCGCAGCGAGATCAGCATTCGCTGCCGGTGCGCCCGTCAGTGGGTCGAACCCGAGCTGACGCGTGCGGACTACGAGGCGATGATCGACGTCGGCGGCCAGGACTACCCGAGCTTGGAGGCCGCCGCCCAGGCCGTGGGGTACGACGGCACGCTCGCCGGCACCTATCTGTCGGAGCCGAGGCCCGAGTAGGCACCCGCGTCGGCGGTGTTACGCCCTCTGGCTGAGGCAAGCAGCGACATTGACTGGGGCATGGTGACGCAGCCAGAGGTTCGGTCAGGCGGCGCATAGCCCGGGGAAGTGGCAGACGAACAGCGCTGCGCACCCGTGCGCCACTGCTTCTCGCGTGTTTGCTCCGCCATGCAGACCGTCAACTCGACGTAGCGTCGGTTCACTGACCTGATGAATTCCAGTTGTGCCGGATGCGCCGTCACGCCGCAGTTGTTGCAGGTCAGCGCCCGATGCGACGTGTCGTGACTCCGTTGGGGCGGCGTCGGTCTGCTGGCATCATTCCGTCATCACAGAGAGCTCTGTCGTGGTCACTTAATGATGTGAGATGGAGAGCCGGATGACGCTGTCGTCTGACGTTTTGCAGTATCACCGCCGGGCGCTCACCAGTGCGGCCGTCCGTGCCGGGTACGCGCACACCTGCCGCTACGAGGAGCCGGCCGCCCGCCGGGAGATCGCCCGCATGACCGGAGTCGTCATGTCCGTGTGCGGCCCGGGCCGGGGTCCGAACACACCCACGATGCTCATCGAGGCGTTGCACTATCCCCTCGCGCAGATCGCTCCCGAGCTGTTCGCCGACAGCGCGATGGGTTCGTTGAAGGTTCTCGACGGCGGCGAGCTCAGCGACGACGTGTACGCCGAGGGCTGCGAGGACATCGTCGAGTTGTTGAGCGGGGGTGTGGATCCGGCGCGCCGCTGGCTGCCCACGTGGGCGTGGATGCATGGCGAGTTGGTGGAGCGCGAGGTTTTCAGCCAGGCGGTCGGCATGCGTAAGTCCGTGCGCTATGTGCCGATCCCGGCCGACCAGGTGTTCCGGGGAAGGTGCTGGTGGCCATGTCCGGTGTGCCAGTGGCCAATGCACGTCGACGGTGAGCAGGTGCGCTGCCGTTTCCCCCTGCACAATGCGGCGTACTTCGTGCGCGCCGACTCCGCCAAAGGGCGCCCGATGTTGCAGCGACGCGACGGCGGCGTGCACCGGCAACCGGCGGCCCGGCCCTTTCACCGCGAGGGCCCGAAGCGAAGCATGTGCGTGGAGACCGCGGTGTGGCGCCACATCGTCATCTCCGGGGTGTCCGAGATCTACCTCTTCGAGAGGCTGGAGGCGTTCAAGGAGCGGGGCGTAGAGGTCCAACTCTGGCCGGGCAAGGACCGCTACGACCTGCTGGTCCGGGTCCCCGCGACAGGCTGGGAGCTGCGGATCGACGTGAAGGACTATGGGTGCGCGGTGTCACTGGCTGACCAGTTACGCAGGAAGCCGCCAGCGGCACGCATCATCGTAATTCCCGACTACCGGGGCGAGGCGCAGCGGGATGAACTGGCTGAACTGCTACCCAATCTGACGGTCTTGCGGGTAAGTGATGTCCTCAAGGCAGCCAAGACTGAGGTGCGAAAGGCCGGTCGGCGATGACAGCGCAACTGGTTGAAAAGGACAGCGAGCTAGACCGGCGGATTCTGCCGAAGGTCATCGCCTGTGCGTGCGCACTCGCGCAACTGCACTTTCCGCTACAGGCGGCGGACGGCAGCGCTGGCACCGACCTGCAGCGCGTGTCCTATCTACTCACGGGGCAGTACGACGCGTGGACCGAATATCCGCAGCTCTCGGGTGACGAGCAGCGGCGGATCAGCCGCATGCTGCGCCAGCGCCCCAACCGGCTGAGTAACGAGGAGTCGCTGCATAAAGACGCGGAGCGGTTCCTGGCCACGGGGGCGATCTGTGAGTACGTCCTGCAGCACGATGGTGTGCTCGCCGCCCGCCACGGCATGCTGCCGAAGGAGTTGGCCGACGTGCTGCTGGAGGAGATCGACCGCCTGCGCGCCGAGAACTCCAGCGCGCTGGCCGACGCCACGCCCGGGGACTACGTGACCACCTTGCGCGTGCCGGTGGCCGGCCACGACTCCACGTGGGCCGTCCAGGCCCACTACACGCTGGAGGATCGGCATGCGGCACCGGAGGCCGAGGCAGTCACGGTGCGCACCGCGCCACCAGCCGAGCACGTGACCCTCAAGGTGAACGAGTTCCTCACCCTCAACAGGGAACTGGACCAGCAGGCCGGTGAGACCTTCCGCACCGAGTCCCTCGAGCCGCTGTTTACTCAGTTGCGTACAGGCGAGAACGTCGCTCTTGGTGATCTGCTGCACCTTGAGTCAGGGAATCTGCAGGTCCTCCAGGCCCCGACTGGGTTCGGCAAGAGCGTGCTGATGCGCAGCCTGGGTTCCTGGGCCCAGGCGGAGGGCGTCACGCTGGGCCTGGCCGTTCCCACCACCGTGGCTGCGCTGAAGATGGCCTACGGCATCGAGAAGGATCTACGCTCGCGCGGAGTTGAGCATCCCGAGCGACTGGTCGTGCCGCTGATGTCGCCGAACAGCATGATGGTCGCCCTGGATCAGGTAGCAGCGGAGTCGAAGGACCGGGCCTTCATCAAGTGGGCGGAGGATCGGCTCGGTTACGGCTGCGCCCTGCCGTCGCTGGCCACCGTCGACGGTGAGGTTGATGCTTGGGTACCCGGTCACGAGGCCTGCATGTCCCTGGTTCCGTATCGGCCCGTCGGCGCCCTGGAATCAGGAAGGGGCTCGAAGGCGCGGCGGCCGGGGACCTGTGCCTGCCCGTTCCGTGCGGTGTGCGGGAAGTTCCGTCTGGTCCGGCAGGCCTGTACCGCGCAGATCATCGTCACTACGCACGCGAACTTCTACCAGGGGCATCTACACATCCCGGTCCAGGTCGAATCCGGTGCCGTCGTCGAGCGGATGACGGTGGAGGAACTAATCCTGCGGCGCTGCCAGTTCACCGCTCTGGACGAAGTGGACGCCTTCCAGTCCTTCGTTCTGGGTCGGGCCGGCAGGGGACTCACCCTGGCCTGGGGCAACCGCCAGGACCAACGCCCGCTGCTGAGGCTGGACGGTGAGTTCATCCAGGCTTTCGGACGGGTGCGTCCGGCCTTGGACGAGAGTATGCGCAACACGCTGATGCGTACCCGTTGGCTCGCCGAGACCTATACCAGCCACCTCGCTCATGGCGCTCTTGGCCCCAGCGACCGCAAAGAAGCGAAGAAGAGGAGCCGCAGTCTCAAGAAGTCGGGGCGTCCGGCACAGGAGCGGCGGTGGATCATTCCGCAGCGTTGGGACGGGTGGATCAGTACCCAGCTGCGTGCCCTGTTCGCCAACGACGACCAGCAGGTGAGCGGGCAAGAGCGCGGCTACTCCCCGGACCCGGTGGAGCGCGGCCTGTTCGCCGCCCTGTACGAGCGCAAGATCAAGATGACGGCATTGCCCGAGCATCTACATCCGTTCGCCGAGCTCCTGCGGGATGTCATCGACCCGGATGCGGATGCCGGATCCCTGTCCCACGTGCGTAAGCAGCTGGAGCGGCTGCTGGCTCCGTGGGTGCCCAATCAGCAGGTGCGGGCCGATGTGCTGGACCGGATGTTGCGCCGGGCCTTCCTCGAACCGCTGCGGCTGCTGTTGTACCGCTTCGTCCACAATGCGCAGCAGCTCAAGCTGGCCGGCGTCGAGACAGCACGTGACATCGCAGACGTGCTCGGGCCCTTCAGCGCGTGGCGGGCCATCCCGCACGGCCCCCAAGGGCGGCTCATGTTCGCCTTCACCGAGGACGTCAGGGCCGGCGTGCTGGAGGACACCCGGCTGAGCGTGGCGGCCTTCGGCGGGGACCCGCATACCTACGTCACCACCTTGGGACAGATCACCGCCCTGGCCCACAGCGGCCACAAGCGCGTAGTGCTGGGCCTGTCCGCCACCGCGTATGCGCCTGGTGCGCACCGCCACCATGTGCACGCCGTTCCCACCTGGTGGGTGCCCGACGACGTCGATCACGGGGTGAGTATCGAAGCCGAACTCTTCCCCGGACTGGGCGAAGAGATGCTGCGCATCTCCGGTGTTACGGGCAAGGACCGGATCGAGGCCACGCGTCTTCTGGGCCGGCGTATGTGGCCCAGGCTGCGGGGTGAGCTGAAGGACCTTGGGCGCCTGAGCAAGCATCGTGTCCAGGATTCCATCCTGCTCGTCACCACCTCCTACGACAGCTGCCTGCACCTGCGCGACGGCCTGCTGGCCGCCGGAGCCGAACCCGGACTCATCGCGGTCGCCGTCAGGCCCCGTCCGGACGACGAACCCGTGGCCCGCCACGACGAGACCGGCGAACCGCTCTGGCACGAGATCCCCGGCGACCAGCTGGAATCGTTCACCCGGCTGCCCAAGGCCCGGATCCTGATTGCGCCGCTGGGCCGGGCCGAACGCGGACTGAACATCCTGGCGCCGCAGTCCAACAAGTCAGCGATCGGCTCCATCTGGCTCGCCGTCCGCCCCGTCCCGCTGGTCGACGAACCCGACGAGCTCCTCGCCCACGTCGGCGCCCGGGCCCTGGACGAGAAGGAGACCAGTAGCGAGCCCTGGACCGAGATCGAGCGACGTCGCGTTGTGGCCGGCCACTACTTCGAAAAGCTGATCACCAGCGAACGCTACTTTCGTTCCCTGCCGCCCCGGGCCAAGAGAGCCATCGCCGCCGAGCTCATCATCAGCCTCATCCAACTCGTCGGCCGCGCCCGACGTGGGGGCACACCGGGTCGCATCAAACTCGTCGACGCCGCTTTCCTCGACACCAACGGCAACTCCGACCTGCCCCACCTCATCCGCGAGCTGCGTGCCCAATGGGCCAAGAGCAACGAACTGCCCCGTATGTCCCGCTACTACGGCAACACTCTGAACGCCTTCTTCCGCTTCGCCGACCGCCACGTCCGGGAGACCGTCCGATGATCAGCACCCTGGCCTTCCTCTTCCCGCACACTGCGCTCGGGAAAATCACGCTCTACCCCCTGAACCGCGAGTTCGGTCAGGCGTGGAGCAGCCTGCCCAGCTACGGCGATGCCAAGAACGGCAAGCTGCGCCGCCCCCCGTATGCCGGGCTGGCCTCCGCTCTCAGCGCGGTGTCGGGGCAGCCTGTCGTCCTCATGCCGCACAGCTACGAGCCCGTCGACGACGATTTCGCCCAGCCCGCCGTCGCCGTCACCACCCGGCCGTTCGACGCCTGGGCCTTGTCCACTGCGGTCCGCGAATGGGAACGGTGCGTACGTAAGGGTGAGGACGCCAACACGCTTGCCCCCCTGCTGGCTGCCGCCGAAGTCGAACTCCCCGATCTGGCCTCCTACGTCCGCGGTGCCGAGGGCGGCACCCCGCACGCCCCGGGCTGGTTCTACCGCGTCGCGGCCTGGAACTTCGCCCAGCGCCTGGCTCGTACCCCGCTGCCCGTTCCCAACGGCCCCCGCATGCGCCGCATCCGCTGGCGCATGGACACCAACGGCAGTCTCATCAGCTGGGACGACGTCACTAAGCGGACGACGCTGAAGCCCAAGCGCACCGGATATGCCCTCCATAAACTGGACTTCCGTGTTGTCACGCAGCCCGGCGAGCCCCTCTTCGCCCTCCACGTGCTGCCCACGTTCAGCCGCCTGGCCACCCACTGGGCCAGCACCCGAACCGTCTTCATCGAGCACGGCACGAACAAGAACACGCTGCTGCGGATGCCGATCGGTCACACCAAGAACAGCGACGGCCAGTGGGTGCCCTATGCCCGCAACTACGCCGCCGAAGTTCTCGAAGCCTGTGGCATGGACTTCACCGCCTGGCCCACCAACGACGATCTCGCCGCGCTCCGAGGCCAGATGCGCGCCCTCGTTCCGGCTCCCGTGCCCCACGTCCTCGGCAAAGGTGTCGGCACCCGATTCAACAAGATCCTCGCCGACCACATCAACGAGACGTTCAAGCGCCCCAAGATCGTCCAAGTCGGCTTCGAATCTACCCCCATCGAGCTGACCCGCCCGACCAAGGGCGCCATTGCCCGCGCCGATCTCGACCACGCCCTCGCCGCCACCGGCAGCGAAGCCGTTCGCATCATCGCCCTCTACAGCGACGGCACCACGCGCCGAAGGATGGCCGAGGCCCTAGCCCCCTACACGAACACCCCTGACCAGCCGCTGGACTGCAGCGACCACACCGACCACCGTTTCAGCGAACGGCTCTTCGTCCGCTTCCACCGCCTGCCGGCCCTCGACCGCGCCGACCGGGTCGACTGGGACGACGAACTGGCCTTCCTGGATCAACTTGAGGACGGCACCCTGAACGGCGCCTGGGTTGAAACCATCTGGAACCCCAAACCAACCAAACGCGAACGCGAAGCGGGCCAGCACCGCCACGACCACAAACGCGATCTGCGCCGCGCCCTGTACGAGCGCGACATCGTCTCCCAGTTCTTGGCCCGCCAGAGCGCCCCCGAACCCGACGACGTCGCCGAATCGGGAGCCGATGCCGAGGCCGACCCCCCCAAGGACTACAAAGCGATCAACGCCCTGCGCGATCTGCTACTCCGGCTCGGCTGCGTGGACGACCGCCTGCGCCACGTCACGGACCTGGCCGACGAACCCATCCTGGTCGGTATCCACCTGCGCCAGCAGCGCATCAGTAACCGCCGTCCCGGTGCGGCGGACCGCACGCAGATGGTCGAAGTCCTCACCGCACTGCACACCAGCAGCGACCCCGACCGCCCCTGGCACATGGACTCCTACGACCACAGCAGCCACGACTGGCGTCCCCAAGCCGCAGCAGAAGCGGCCTTCGGCCGGGGCGCCATCGGCCGCGAGGGTCACGCCCGGCACGAAGAGGGCGCCCTGCTGGCACGCCAGCACATCGATTCCGCCCTGAGGATTCTCCCCTCCGACCGCCCGTTGATCATCTTTGTGGATGTTGAAGCCTGCCGCACCATCTGGCCCGGCCTGCAAAACGTCCGCTTGGGCGAGGGGCCGTTGCCGGGCGATGACCTGCGCGCCCCGACACGGTCCGTCGCCGTGGTCGCCATCAACACCTCTTACGGCGAAGTACCCACCCCGGTGGAGAACACCGCCAGCCCCCGCAAGAACCCCAAGCGCCCGCCCAAGCCCCAAGACCGCCTCTACGAGCGCACCACCAGCACCGGCCACACCAGCTGGTACATCGCCCAGGCGTCCCGCACCTACGAGGGCTTCGGCAGCGCTGGCAGCATCGGCGGCGTCTACACCCGTTTCACCCTCCCCGAAGAGGACTGGGCCCTCCAGCGCAAGGACTGGCACAGTTTCACAGCTACTCAGCTTGTCGTCCCCCACGCCGGAGACCAGAATCCACAACAACTCGCTTCCCTCGCAGCTCAGTTGTGCCACCAATCCCTGGCCTGGGACGCGCGCACCCGCCACCCGTTCCCGCTGCATGTCGCCGGCGCCATGGACCGCGCCCACCCCGAATACCGCGGCCCCAGCATCGAGCCCAGCATCACGCCCGAGGCCGACGAAACACAGGACGACGTGTAGGGGCACAGGGTGGGCAGCCCGTGCGGGAGGGGGCTGCCCGGTTGGCGCAGCCCCCTCGGTGTGCGAGGCGCATTGGGTCAGACGTCGGCAAGGCGGTCGGCGAGGTGCAGCGCATTGATGGCCACGGACAGGGCGGCGTGCAGACCGGTGGTCTCCAGCAGCGTGGGATGGACTACTCGGGTCCAGTCTCCGTGAAGGTCCGGCCATGTGGCTAGGGTGACGTCCGCCGAGGCCAAGCCCAGGCGGGCGACGACGTTCATCCCGCCGGAAGGGGCGGGTTCCCAGCGCAGCAGTACAGAGCCCGGACGAAGGGGATTGCGATCTCGCGCTGACATCCAGGTCGTCGGAATCGGCTTGGTGACGCACTGGGGCACGGAGCGGACGAAAGCGCCGCGTACGCCGGGAGGCATGGGACGTTGGGCGATATCACCGAGGAACATAGGCGGTTGCGGGAGGCTCTTCGCCTCCGCCGCGAACTGCGAGCGCGAGCGGGGGTTCACACGTCTGCCCAGTCCAGCTGGGCGCGGACCTCAGGTGGCAGTACGCCCTCTTGGCCGTTCTCAGCGATGTATACGGCGCCGTCCGGGTCGCTGACCTCTACGACGCGACCAACGTGGTGGGCGTGGGGCCAGTCCGGGTTGATGGCGAAGTACAGAGGGAGATCTGGGTCGACTGCCTGGAGGTGGTGGATCAGCTGGCGAACGGTGATCGCATGTGACAAGGCGGACTCCTGAGCTGGTTGAACAGGGCGGTAGGCGTGGATTAGACGCAGGCGCAGCAGCGGTTGGGGAAGGTGATGAGTGCGGCGAGGAATCCGGCCACGGCCTGGGCCGGGACACTCGATCCGAAGGCCTGGCGCCACGCCACCTCGCCGTTGGTTTCTTTGACCTGGATGTCCCACAGCTCGCCGCGCACGGCCTGCTCGGTCTCGGGGAGGAACCCGACGTACACACGTTGATCGGGGCTGAAGCAGTGGACGTTGGCGTACGGGTCGGAGTTGGCGTCCCAACCCTGGCCGTTGAGGAGGTCGAGGACCGGGCGCGCACAGATGCAGTCGGTGAGCCACTCGCGGTTGCTGAGCGTGGCGTGAGGAGGTGCGGCGGGGACCTGGACGGGCGTGTTGGCGACAACCGTCATGAGTAGAAGACCCTTCGTTGACCTGCGGTTTTTCGAAGCAGTCGTACGTTGACATGGTCGATGGACAGGTCTCCAGTCCTTGCCGGCGGTAGGCGTCTGCCGTGGGCGAACTGGCTGCGGCGGCGACCGTTGGTGAGTAGCAGGGGAATGGATCGGTCGCCCCGGGAGCTGTTCCCGGGGCGACCGACGCAAAGGGGGATGGATGGCGTGCCGGAGGGCGATGCATGCGTACGACGAGGCCATGGATGATGTGGTGGCGGCGTCCTTGGGCCGGTCCCGCATGGCGGATGGTAGACGGATCGAGCTGAGTGTTGAGGAGCTGGCCTTGGTGGTGGGCGCGGCAGGGAAAGAGCCCGGCCAGGAGCCTCCAGGGGCCGACGGGACTGAATTCAGTCGTTCATGAGCGCGCCGCCGTAGCCCGCCGGTGGTGGGCGGGGCGGGCCGGCAGGACAGTACTGGGGCTGGCCGTGGTTACGGACGCCGCCGGGGCGCGGCCGACGAGGCGGCCTCCGTGGGAACGTGCGCGTGCGGCTGTGGCGCGCCGGACGTCCAGCGGAGTCGGCACCGGGGGAGACACACGGCGTATCCGGGCGGCACTGCGATTTCGCTCCGGCACCTCGATCTCGTAGCGGAGCACAGGGCTGGGGTCGGCCAGCCGGGTGGTGGTCGCTGCGATCAGGCCGACGGGGACCGCGGTGGTGAACGTGGCGTACCAGCGTGAGCTGTAGCCGTCCTGGCCACCCCAGAGCAGCCAGCGGTTCTGGTCCCTGTGGAGTTCGGCGTGCCGGTTCAGGACTCCGTTCTGGTAGGTGAGGCCGGCGAGTCCGTCGGGCGCGGTCAAGAGGGTGGCGGGGCGGTAGTCTCCTCGCTTCCATCCGGCGTCCTCGAGTGGGAGAAAGCCGTTCTCGGGCGGGCGATGAGGAGTGGTGAGGAGCGTGTCCGGGGTCTCGGCATAGGCGGTGGCGAGGGCGGAGGTGAAGGCGGTCACCAGCTCCGTCGGCGTGTTGGTGTCGAAGGTGGCGAGCCAGTCGGGCGGTCCGAAGGGATCACGGTGGGCGGCGATCTTCCACAAGGTGTTGTCCGGGCCTTCGGGCAGGAAGCCGAGCCGGACATGCTGGTCGGGGGAGGAGACGTAGACGTTCGCCAGTTCGTCGTCCTGCGCGGTGAAGCCGTGGTCGATGAGTGGCTGCAGCGCTGGGTCGCCGATGGTGGTGGAGCCGGCGAGGTGTAGCGGGGTGACGTAGATGTCGCCGTCGAGCGGGTGGGAGGGCATGTGGGATCTCCGGGTGTGAGCGGCGGGGTATCAGCGCTGCCGGCGCGAACGGCCGTGCGCGGCAAGTGATGCCGACGGGATTGCGGCCTTCGCCCCGGGCGCGGGCCCGTGGGCCGTGTACGGCTGGCGGCGCGCGCCGCCTGGGCCCGGGGCACGGCGGCCGTCGGCTTGGCGAGGCGCATGTTCACCAGGGCGCGGTGGCGGTCGGGGACATCGCCGACGGAACGCGGCACGGCGTCCCGGTTGGTGAGAGCGCTGGTAGCGGCAGTGCGCAAGTGCTGCGGGGTGCTTCCGCTGAAGAAGGCTTTCCAACTCGGTGCGTGGACGGGATCGACGCCTCCGGACAGTCGCCACATGGACCTCTCCGGCGTCTGCAGCTCGGTGTACTCGTCGAGCCACCCGCTTCGCGTGCGCAGGGCCGCGTGCTTGTCGGGCGAGACGTTCCAGTGCGGCCGACTTCCGTGAACCGGCTGCCAGTTGCTACGGCGCAGTACGTCCTGCGGGCCGAGTCTGGTGTAGTGCTTGCCGTCGCTGAGGTGGTCCCGGAAGTGGTTGGGCAGGCTGTGGACGAGTGTCTCGGTGAAGGCGGCGACGATCTCGTGGGGCGTGGTGCGGTCGAAGGTGGAGATCCAGTCGGGAACGCCGAGCGGGTCCTCGGCGTAGGTGATCGTCCATCCGCCGTAGTGGCTCTCCACGGGGTTGGCGATACGGACTCGCTGACACGGGCTGGTGTAGTACGTGTCCGTGTCGAAGGCGACGGTCTTCGTCCATCCCGAGGCGTTGTCGAGGACGTTGACGACGGCCTCCCTCGTTCCGGGACCTGCGAGATGGACTGGTGCAACGAGGACCTCGGTAGCCGAGGCGAGATCGCCGAGGTCGAGAAGTGGCATGAGGATTACCTCCAGGCGGTGGCGGATGAGGGGTTGGGCGTCATGACCGGCGGCGCGCTCGCGGCGGAGTAGTGGAGGCGGCGGGGGGCGGCGAACCGGCGTGTGCCGGGCCTGCGCTCCCGCGCGGGAACCGGGACCGTGCCGCCTGGGCACGACGGCCATGGAACGGCGCGGTCCCGGTGGATGCCTCGCGTTCGCGGTCCAGTCGAAGAGCCGCGGTGCGGTACGTGGCCTGGTCCTGGCGCTCGCCGACCGCCAGGAGGTAGATCTCCCGGCGGTGCTGTGAGGACGCCGGGGCGTCGCGGTACTGGATGACCATGCGCCAGCGGGTTTCCGGATCGACGTAGATCTTGTGGCAGCCTGCGAGCTCGCGGGTCAGCGCCGCGCCGCGTTCGTTGCCGTGGACCAGGTGCTGCAACTCCAGCAGGGACAGGTCGCGGATGGTCTCCGGGACCGAGCGCAGGTCGGCCAGGGCCTCGGGGTGCGCCGCGAAGGCGTACCGCGCCCGGCTCACCGTGCACCCCGGCGGTAACGCGGTGCGGAAGGAACCGTGGGGCGAGGAGCCGTGACAGGCGCTGGGGAGACGCTTCGGCGGATGAGCCAGTTCTGGGCGAGCGGCACGACGGGGGCACGCTCGTACGTGAAGTCGAGGGTCTGCTGCTCCACGTCACGGGCGACGTGGAAGGCCACGTACTCCGTTGTGCTGGGCACGTCCCAGATAGCCGCCCGGGGCTCGTATGTGTCGGTCATATCAGGCTCCTGCGGGCTCGGGCGAGGCCAGGAGCCGATGGTTGGGGCGGGCCGGGCTGGTGGTGCATGCACCGAACGGGCCGTCGGGCGTGCGGAGTTGGACCATGGTCGGTTCGAGATGGTCGCGGTGCCATGTCGAGGGGCCGGTGAGTCCGGCCTCGATGTCGGTGAGCTGCTGCCAGGCCAGCCACAGGGCATGCAGTCGGGCCACGGCCTCGGGGTGCTCTTGCCACTGCTGGCACCACGGGCGGCCGGTGGTGATCTCCCGCCCGTAGACCGGCAGCAGCAGGTCGTGCACCCAACTCGTCAGCGCCGCGAGTTCCTCGACGTACGCGCTGCCGGCGAGCGCCAGGATGAAGATGGATGCCGGGCCCTCCTGTGAGCCGGCCGGCTCAGCCGCCAGCGACGCGGCGACCGAGCCCTCGACGTCACCGTGTTCGGACTCGCTGCCCTCGTCGTCGTCCGAGGGCGGGACGTCGTCGGTGAGTCGGGCGAGCGTCTCGCCCTGCTTACGGCTCTCCGTGACCAGCCTCGCGACCGTGGAGACCAGGTCGTCCAGGTCGTGGTCCGGCACGCGTATCGGCTCGCTTTCCTGAGCTGGTTCGGTCATCGCTGCCCCTCCATGAGATCGGTGGTTGGGGTGGCGAGGATCCGGAGAAATCCAGGTTTGGCCCGGCCGGGAATCCGGTGTAGAGACCGCCGTTCACCGCGAGCCGTGACGGCCGCAGACCGGGATGGGAGGAGCGAGGACCTCCAGCGCGTGAGCGGCCTGCTGTGGAACAACTCCGTTGCCGAGAGCGGACAGTTGGGCAGGGCGTCACAGCCCCGGTGTTGCCGTCACCCAGCCAGGATCAAGTCCCTGCATCCACTCCACGAACAGCGGGCTGAGACGCCCCGCTCCGTCGGTGGGCGGGGGCGCCGGGCGCGTGATTCGCTCCCACCGGGCGATGGCCGCCGCGTACGGCCCCCACCTCTGGGGCCGTCCTCCTCCTTCTCGAACAGCGCCAGCGCCTGCGCCGTAGGCGTCCTGGAGGGGCAGGTCGTGTGCCGCCCGCTCGGACGCGCGGATGCCATGTTCGGGGCATGCAGCAAGCAGGCTGCTGCCGAGGGCAAGGTCAAATCCCCGTTGCCCTGGCGCTGGTTCGGCGATCCCTTGGGCCCGTCGGACGCCTTCGGCGTCGGCAGCAGCCACTCCACCTCGTCCGCCAGGTTCGGGCCGTGGCCGCCCGCCTTCCGCTTGACCGGATGCTGACTGCCACCGTTCGTCGCCAGGTTGCGCGTCGGCGTTTTCAGCAGCGGCGGTCCGCCAGGAGGGCCAGGCGACGAAGTTATCTGGACGGTTCGCCTGATTCAGCGACTGTGCGGGCCGCGCGGTGTGCGTAGGGTTCCGGCCGTGCGAGTGATGAAGGTGCCGGATGCCGTGGCCGGTCAGCCGCAGGTGCGGCTGGTGGACGCGGCTGGTGAGCCGGTGAGTGAAGTCGATGAATTCTTGCGGCTGTTGACGGTGCGGGCTTACTCGACGAACACCGTCCGTGCGTACGCGTACGACCTGCTGAAGCTGTACCTGTTCTGCGAGGAACACGGGATCACAGCGGGTGAGTTCACGCCGGCGCGGGCGGTGCAGTTCCTGGAGTGGCTGCGGCTTGTGTCGTCGTCGCGGCGCGTGCAGCGCCTGGAACTCGGTGTTGCGACCGGCGAGGGGCGGTTGCTGTCGCCGAAGACGTGCAACCGTGTGCTCGCCGCGGTGTCGTCGTTCTACGAGTTCCTCATCGCCAGCGAGCAGTACGCCGGCCGGGACAATCCGATCGTCAAGAAGGTCGACCAGGCCGCGGCGCGGGTGCCGGACCGCTACCGGCCGCCGCTCATGAATGCTCGCCGGCAGCAGCCGGTGCGCCGGGTGTTGCGGGTCAAGACGGTGGAACCGGTGCCGCGGCCGATGCCCGACGACGTCTACCGGGCCCTGCTCGATGAGCTGCGCACCCGCCGCGACCTGGCACTGCTGGAGGTGATGTGGGAGGGCGGGCTGCGCCCCGGGGAGGTGCTCGGACTGCAGCTGGAGGACATCTCCTACGGCCAGCGCCGGGTGACGGTCCGCAAACGGGACGATCATCCGCGCGGGGTGCGGCAGAAGTCGCGCCGCGACCGTGTGGTCGATCTGTGGGAGGCGCGGGCGCTGGCGGCGCTGAACGCCTACGTGATGCGCGAGCGTCCGGTCGACGTGGACACACCCTGGGTGTTCCTGGTCGGAGGCCGGGGCAAGCGCCGGGGCGAGCCGCTGGGCTACGACGCGCTGGTGCGGATGTTCGCCCGGGCTGCCCAGCGGGCCGGGGTGCGGGACGCGTGGCTGACCCCGCACGCCCTGCGGCACACCCACGCCACGAGGATGTTCGAGGGCGGCATGCGGGAGCTGACGCTGATGACCCGGCTCGGCCACGCGACGCCCGACTCGATGAAGGTCTACACCCGGGTGAGCGATCCCGAGGTCGTCAAGGACTACCGCCGGGCGATCGGAGAACGGGAGACGTGAGTGCGAACGCGTCTTGGCGGGCGGCATCGTCACCGGACACCTCCCCGCGCTGGGCTCCCCGGCACTGCCCGGAGGCGGAGTACGCGGCCTTCGTCGCCTCGTTGCCGATGAGCGACCGGTGGCGACACAAACACGCCCAGTTCCACCTGCGCTTCCGCCAGACCTACCCGGACCTGCACATCTGGTTCACGCAGCCGCTGCGTGAACGTCTGGGCTGGCGCAACGGCGAGGGACAGAACCGGCGGTGTGCTCCCGAGCCCGGCTTCGATGCGACCGTGGGATGGATCAACTTCAACGCCCGCCACTACCTGACCTACCTCGCTCTCACCGGCCGACTGCGCATGGACTGGGGCTGGCTGCTGGGCATCGGTGTGCTCAAGCCGTTCCATGTCGCCGATCAGCTCGGGCTGCCGCTGCGCGAACACAGCGAGCGGCTGCGCGAGAGCCTGCTGGCGCTCGGGCATGTCCGCAACGATGAGGGATTCAGGGTTCCCTGGGGCCTGATCCGGCTGGCCCTGCACCGCGGCGATGCGGACCTGGACACGCTCACCGGTGACGACGTCGAGGAGCTGCGGCACGCCATCCGCCACTGCGAACGCATCCCCGGCCTGCTCCAGGTCGTCGGCGCAGACCACTGCCCCACCCTCAAGCTGGCCTGGGCGACCAACGCCTTCCGCACCGGCCTGGCCCTGTTCCACGCCGGCATCACCGACCGGCCGCCCCTGCGGGAGGAGACGATCCCGCCGCCGCGGCTGTGCTCCAAACCGCGCATCGACGCCGTCTTCGAACGCTTCCTCGCCGAACGCGCCCTGGTGCTGCGGCCGGAGAGTATGTCCAGCACCCGAGGAGGGCTGCGCCGCTTCGGCCTGTGGCTGGACACCGAGCGCCCGCACATCGACAGCCTCGACCAGCTGGACCGTGCCGACCTGATCGCGTTCATGGAGTCGGTCCACCGGCTGCGCAAGATCAAGCATCCCGACGAGCCGCTCAGCCGGGCCTACCGGGCCGGCATCATCTCCACCGTCGCCGTGTTCTTTCGCCATGCCGCCGTCGCGGAATGGGAGGGAGTCCCGGCCCGCCCCCTGATCACGCACGCCGACATGCCCCGCGTCGTCGAGCGCGTCCCCCGGTTTATCCCCGAAGAGAAGACCAGCTCGGGCCGGTCATGGACCACGTCCGGCAACTGGACTGCCCGTTGCAGCGGTGTGCGCTGCTGGTCGCCCGGTGGAGCGGCGCCCGCCGCACCGAGATCCGCAAACTCCACCTCGACTGCCTCGACGCCTACCCGGACGGCACCCCGCGGCTTCGGCTCGCGGCCGGCAAGGCCCTCAAGGAACGCACCGTCCCGCTCCACGAGGAGGCCGCCGAGGCGATCCGCGCGCTCGTCGCACTGCGACAGACCCAGCACGACCGAGGCATCCACGACCCCGATCTCGGACGCCCGGTGCGCTACCTGTTCCTGCGCAACGGCCGCCTCGCGGGCCCCGACTACCTCTTCGCCAACCCGCTTCGCGCCATCTGCCAGGAGCTGGGCATCCTCAACGGCGTCGGCAAGCCCGCGATCCACCCGCACCGTTTCCGGCACACCCTGGGCACCCAACTCGCCGAGAAGGGCGCCCGCATGCAGACCATCATGAAGGTCCTTGGCCACAAGAGCCCCGGCATGTCGATGACCTACACGCACATCTCCGACCCCACGGTCCTGGCCGACTACCAGGCCGTGCTCAAGCCCGGCGCCGTCATCGCCGGTCCGCTCGCCGACACCCTGCGCTCCGGACAGCTTGACCAGGACGCGCTGGACTGGCTCAAGACCAACTTCTACAAGACCGAGCTGGAACTCGGCCGCTGCCTGCGCCTGCCCCAGGAAGGCCCCTGCGAGTGTGACCTCTACCTGAGCTGCGCGAAGTTCGTCACCACGCCTCAGTACGCGCCAAGGCTGCGCGAACGTCTCTGCACCGAACGGGAATTGATCGCGGACGCCGAGGCCCGCGGCTGGGCACGCGAGATCGAACGACACCAGCGGATCGCCGACCGCATCTCCAGACTCCTCGACGACCTCGATGAGCCCTCGGGTGATGCCTACGAGAATCCGTGACCGGGGAACCCACTGGACCGGCCCGTCCGCCACAGCGAGGATGCGTCCATGCCCTTCCCTGAGCCGATGCCCGCCCCCGGAACCGACACCATCCGCCGCTACGTGATGGCCACTCCGAGCCCCAAGACCGGCCGCTACCTGGACCTGCTCCACGGCAACTTCGTCAGGCTGCCTGCCGAGGAACGCACACAGTTCCTCCAGACCCTCGGCCTCGACTCGCGGAGCGTCACTGACGCCGAACTCGAATTCATGCTCCAGCCCAACTGGCGCTCGCGCATAACCGCGGCATGGATGATCGGGCTGGACCGCCGCGAGCAGTTCCGCGAGCGCATCGGTGGCCTCCTGCTCGCCAGCGAACTCACCTACGCAGGCCAGGGCTACTGCATCGCACTCGCCCTGCTCGGCACCACCGAGGACGCGGCCTTGCTCACCACCTACCTGGACCACTACCTCCGGCAGCCCGAGTGCCGATACGACCAGGAATGGGCGCTGGGCGCACTCCTGCACCTCGACGGAGCCCTCGGCACCACGCACGCCGCCGGGTTCCTGGAACCGGACGGACTCTGGAGCCAATGGGGCAACGACCGAAACACGCCCCCTGAAAAGTTGAGGCAGTACATCGGTGAAATGTGCGCCCTTGCCGACGAGTACGCGCAGCACGATGCCCCTTCCGGGCACCCCTAACCGAGCACACTCGATCGGGCGAAAATGCCCGTCTTCTGAGGCGAATCTGTCCAGATAAGCGAGGAAGATCCGCTCGCGGCGGTGCGGGGCTCCGACATCAGAGGCGCGAAGCACGCACCAGCGCGCATCGAACCCGAGGTCGGCCAGGGAGCCGAGTACGGCACCGAGTGCGCGCACAGCAGGCTGGCCTGCGGTGTCTCCCAGACACCACGGGCACGGTTCTACGTCGCCAGGGGAACCGGCGGGGGAGGTGAGGAGTCCTCGGACATTCTCGATGACCACCAGGCACGGGTTGAGGGCTTCGATGGCGCGGACGATGTGCAACCACAGACCGGACCGGGTGCCATCAGCCAGTCCGGCGCGACGACCGGCGACCGAGACGTCTTTGACAGGGGAATCCGGCTGTCAGGATGCAGACCTCCGGGGCGTCGGCCCAGTTCGCGGCCGTGATGTCGCCGAGGTTCGGCACGGTCGGCCAGTGTCGGGACAGGATCCGGGCCGGCCCCGGATCGACCTCGGCATGCCAGGCGACGGTTCCGCCGAAGACGGCCCGGACGCCGAGATCCAGACCGCCGTACCCGGAGCACAGGCTCCCGATCGATGGCTGGGGCGGCGTAACCGTGTCGGAGCGGAGCATCTCGAAGTCCAGGGCCACCGCGTACAGTTCGTCCTCCTCCAGGTTGGCGCGGCCAGTGTGGTCGGTCATGACGGACTCCGATGGTTGTGTCGGTCAGGAAGCGCGGCGCGGGAGGCCGCGACAGGTGCCGAGGGGGCCGAGGTGTCTGCGAGGCGGCTGCGGGCTCGGGCAGCGTCGATGCGGGCGGGGGGTGGCGGCGCACCGGGCCGGCTGGCCGGTTGCCGCGGCTCGGGTTCAACCTTCTGCGCGAGATGCAAGCGGCGGCGCACGTCGTCCAGGGGGCCGAGCGCGTGCAGGGCGTAGCCGATGAGCTGCCCGGGCGCGAGCGCGTCGCGGTCGGCCAGGGCCCCTACTTGCCGGGCTGCCACGGCGGCCGTGCGGACGAGGGAGGCTTGGATGACCTGCTCGCCGAAGTGCTCGGCGGCCCCGCCCACGAGCGGATCGCAGATCCGCCGCACACGCTCGGCGTCGAGCGTTCCGTCGGCGAGAGCGCCGCGACGCTGGGATTCCCACAGCACGGTCAGCTGGTCGATCGGCTCGCCGCGATGGTGCAGGGCCCCCAAAGCGCGGTAGATCTGCTGATGGCCCAGGTCGGCGAAGTCGCCGGGGCGAAGCCACCGCACCAGGCCGAGCAACTGCTCGGGGCGGGAGACAAGACAGCCGAGGAGGAACTCCTCGTCGGCGAGGAGCTGCTCGCCCACCGGCTGGGGGCGCTCGGCCCGGGGCGTGTACGCGGCGGGTGGCTCCACCGGCCGAGCCTCTGCGCCCCAGCCACGAGCCAGGTCGGCGAGTACGTCGGTCAGGACCTGGGCGTGGTGCAGCGTCTCTTCCACCGTGCCGGCTTGGGCGTCGTCGAGCGCGGCCTGGTGAAGACGGGCGGCGTGCTTGGCCACACTGCGGTGGATGGCGCCATCCAGGACCATCCGCCCGTACACCGGGGCGTGGTCGGGGCGCGGGCACGCCGACACGAGGGTGTGCAGGTGTGAGGCGGTGAGCCCGCGCGTGCGCGTGGTCGCCTCCTGCAGCGTGTCGGTCAGCCAGGCCAGCGGGACGGGTGCGCCGGCCGTCGTGGCTGCTGCTGGGTGACCGTCGGCCTTGAGCTTGAGCAGCGCGGCGTAGATGGCGGTGTGGGCGGGACGGGAGAAGTGCTCTGGCCGCAGCCAGGCTGAGAGCCGGTCGAGCTGGCCGGGCTCCAGGAAGATCGCGCCCAGCACGGCCTGCTCGGCGTGGACGAGCGGCGTCATGACTGTGCCTTGCGCGTGGCCTTGCCCTGGGCGCGGATCTCGGCGACCGCGTGGTTGGCCGCCGCCAGATCGGCCGCGAAGCGGTCCAGCTCACCGGTGAAGACGGGGTCCGAGGCAAGCACGGACCCGGACGCGGACACGAGCCACCAGTCGGCGCCACGGCGTACGACGGGTGTGCCGGCGAGGCGCTCGGACCGGCGGACCGAAGCCCAGGACGGGGCGGGGTGGGACATGGCAGTACCTCAAGAGGACGAGGGCGAGAGCCCGGGGATACGAGGCCGATGGGGGTGTGCTCCATCGCGTCTCGCCAGCAGGGGGTCTGGCAGCACCGGGGTCATGCGGCCGGGCCGAAGTCGTCGAGGCGCGGGTTCTTGGCCAGCGCTCGCTCGGTGATCGTCGCGGTCTCCTTGGCGGACGCGGCGCCGAGCCGGTCGGCGTCCGGTTCCCGGTACCAGGGCTTGAGGTCGAGGAGCGCGGGGCGGATGCCGGTGGCCAGCAGGAGGGCGGAGCCCTTGGGCAGGGCGCGGATCGCGTCAGCCGGAAGCACGCGCTCCTGGCGCATGGAGACCGACGTGGACTTTCCCGTCTCGCTGGTCGACACCGAAACCGTACGGACGTCGTGATCGCCCACCAGGCGGCTGAGCTTGTCCGCGAAGTCGGCGTCGTCGATGCCCGAGCCGACGAGCTTGATCGTCGCGGCGGACCACAGGGCGTCCATTCCGGCCTCGCCCCAGACGCGGACGCCCTGGCGGTAGGACTGCAGGATCGTGATCGGGATGACGCCCCGGGAGCCGAGGTGCGAGTACAGATCCGGCAGGTCGGCGATCTTGCACACGTTGGCGGCCTCGTCGAGGATCGCGAGCAGCGGAGCATCGAGCCGCCCGCCGTCGCGCTCGGCCTGGATGACGGCCGCGCGCATCACCGCATCGGCAGCGGCGGCGATGATCGCCGAGGCGGAGCCGCCACCGTCCTTCGACAGCAGGAACAGGGTGTCCTTGCTGGTGGCGAACGCCTCGGGCTTGAACTCGCGGATCTGGCCGAGGCCGCTGGGCGGCGTGACCCAGGCGGCGATGGCCGGGGCGAGCAAGCAGCTGGCGTACTGCCGCGCAGTTTCGAAGATGCCGTCGCGGGTCTCGACGGCGCCGGCCACGGTGCCCTGGAGCTGGGCGGCGACCGCGTCGAGTTTGGCGTCCTGGAGCAGGTCGATGGGGGTGCGGTCGGCCGGGGAGGCGAGCCAGGCCAGGACATCGGTGATCGGTCGCCGGTCACGGGCGGCGGCGAGGAACAGCGCGGTGAGTGTGTTGGCGGCGGCGGTGGACCAGAAGTCGCCCGCGCTCGACTCGTCCACGGAGGCGGTCACGAAGTGCCCGGCCAAGCGACGGGCCCCGGCGAGATCGTGGGCGTCGGCAAGGATGTCCCACCACATCGTCCGGGGTGAGTGTGCGATCTGCTGCGGATCGAGCGTCCACACCGTGCCGACTTCGGCGCGGGCCGCGAGCGTGGCGGTGTAGGCATCGCGTGCCGCCTTGTTCGAGGTCAGCAGTACCGGTCCGGGGGCGCGCAGGATCGCTGGGATCGCCAGACCGGAGGTCTTTCCCGACCGGGGCGCCATGATTGCCAGGAGCACGTCCTCCCACGAGGAGCGGACCTCGCGCGCGCCGGGCGCGAGCGTGCCGAGCAGAACGCCGCGGTCGTCGGGTGCGGTGTCCTTGGGCCTGGTGCCCTTGAGGCTCGGACGAAGATCGATCGCCTTGGCCGCGATTTTCTTCGGCATCAGATCAGCCAGATCGCGCTGGTCAGCCAGCCCCTTGGGATTGCCCCGCAGTCGTAGCCACACCTTCACGCCGAGCAGCGCGGCGGCCAGGAGGATGAGTGTGGGCAGGACGTAGCAGGCGCCGACGAGGACGGGTTGCGGGAGGTGCGGCCAGAGCTCATGGGGGTGCAGCAGCGCTGCGGTCGGCTCGTAGGGGGCCCAGGGCCCGGACCTGGTGAAAGCGTTGGCGCCGTTGCCGAACAACCAGGCCAACGTCCCGGCACCCATGCCGAGGGCGGCGACGGACAGCATCAGGTACAGCAGGAAGTCGGTGCCGGTGGTGGTCGAGGGCGTGTTGGTGCGTGCAGGAGACAAAGCGGGATCCCGTTACTTGGTGAGAGATGGGCGGCGTGCTGGGGCCGGCGGGTTCTTCTGGCGATCACGAGTGAGCTCCTGACGGCTGGGGCGGGTGGAAGAGGAGGGGCCGAGGACATCGCCAGGGCCGCGTTGTCCGGGTGCGCCGGTGGGCGCTACGGCACACCTGGCAGCCGGGGTGACCGCGTAGTAGTTGGTCACCTGCGCCTTCTGTTCAGAAGTGGGGGTTCTCGGTCTGCCGGTCGCCCGCGGAGGCGGCTTCCAGCAGTTCGGGCAGGTCCGCGGGGTCGGCGTCGCGCTGGTCGAGCCACCACCCGGCACGGGTCAGGGGCCGGGCGGCGTCCTCGATGGCCGCCCACTCCGCCTCGCTCGTCGTTCCTTCGACGACGAGCGCGGTGTATGCGGTGGAGACGAGCTGGTGGCGACAGCGGGTGGCCCAGGCGACCGCGCGGTCGGTGCCGTCCAGCGGCGGCATGCGGTACTGCTCGGACCACGCCTCGGCCTCGGTCTGCTCGGTCGCCCTTTGCTTCGCGAGCCACTCGGCCCTGGCCTCGGTGTCCTCCTCGCGGGAGGCCCGCCAGCAGTCGGAGCAGTCCCGGCCGGCGAGCCAGCGGGCGTACCCGGCACGCCGGTCGGCCGGACGGTCGGAGAGGTCGGCCTCCTTGGTGTGACCGCAGGCGTGGTCGATGGTCCAGAGCTTCTTCACGGCCATGCGATGGACTCCTTGAACGTTGAGGAAGAGGAGGGGAGATCAGCGGGTGCGACTTGGGCTGGCCGAGGCGTTCTGGGGACGCGGCATTGCGTCGTCCTGATGCGTCGGGGAGTTGGCAGGGCGGTTGGGGGACGACGCCACAGCGGCGCACGCTCGCGCGGTGTGCGTGACCCGGAGCCACTCCTGCCGGTCCGGCAACGGCACCTCGGCCAGGGGCGGGGTGTTCTCGGGAGCCGCGTCGGGCATGACGGCCAGTTCGAGCTGGGCTCCGACGAGTTGGTCACCGAGGAATGCGACGTGATGAGCGATGTTGCGCAGGTGAAGGCCCAGCTCGTAACCATTGGGCGTGCCGAGCCGCTCGCACCAGGCAGCGGCCGTGTCGATGAACTCCTCCAGGTCGGGCACGACGCCGTGATGCTCGTCGAGGATCTCGCCCAGGACCTCGGAGACGTCCACCGCGCGGCGCAGCTCGTGCAGTTGCCCGGTCAACGCGGTCAAGGACTGGCCGGGTTGGGTCGCCCGCACCGGGACTCCGTCCGGAGTCGGGACTGGTGGCGGAACCATGATCTTGGGATCGGCTGCGACGGAGAGACCGGCTTCCTGGAATTCGCGGGTCGCGCTGGCCACGGTCCGCACCGCCGTGTTGTGGGGGGTGCCGTCCGGCAGCAGGTAGACGTCGAGGTACTTGCTGTAGCGGAAGTGGTGCTTGCGCAGGACTTCGTCCAGGAACGGGCGGTCGTCGGCGACGGCGGCGGCCACCCCGAAGTCGGGGTGCGTTCCGAAGGCAACGTCCGGCTCGAGTTGCAGAGTCATCGCGAGGGCTCCTTGGCGTGCGGTCTATCGGGTGCGGGGGCAGCGGGGGCAGGGCTGTGCGGTTCGCGGGCTGGGCGTCCCCGCGAGGAGCCGGTTCGAAGAGAGAGGCGCCGTCGATCGCGACGTGGTGGGTGGTGGCGGTGAGCCCCAGCTGGGGGTGTTTGCCGAGCGTGATCCAGGCCGGCTCAGCCATGACGAGCACCGGCGCCCTCGCGCTCAGCGGAGCGTCGGCCGTCCACCCGGAGGGCCTCGTCCAGGGGACCGGACGGATCTGTCGCCGCGGAGATTCGGCCGTGTGCGGTGTGGGCCTGGGCGGCGTCGGAGTAGAGCTGGGCGAGGCGGCGCAGGCCGCGACGGATCGTGTGCTGCAGGTGCATGGGGATGGCTTCCCGTACGAAGGGGTGTGGTGCGGCGGGCGGAGAGGGGAGACGAGACGATGAGTCGGCTTCCCGGAGGGCCTTGATCGCGAGTGGATGGCTCAGGCGTGCATCCGGAAGTCGGTGTCGAACAGCTCGCGTTCGTGCGGGTGCAACAGATGTTGAGTGATGAACGACCGGCCTGCGACCTTCCAGAGACCGCGCCCCTTGGTGAGGGCGGAGACGGCCTGGGTCTCGACGCCGGTGAGGCCCAGGAGAGCAGCTGCGGAGGCGAGTTGGTCGGCTTCCTGGCGGTAAATGATGCGGGTTGAGCAGTCGGTGAGCAGGCCCTCGGCGAGGGCGCGGCCCCGGGAGCCGGCATCGCCTGCGGTGAGCAGGTCGCTGAGGCGGTGGATGACCATCATGTTGGCGATGCCGAGTCCTCGGCTGAGCTTCCACTGGCTCTGCATGCGTTCCAGCAGGGCGACGTGTCGCATCACGCGCCATGCCTCGTCGTAGATCACCCAACGTCGGCCGCCGGTGGGGTCGGCGAGCGCGGACTCCATCCACGCGGAGGCACAGGTCATCGCGAGGACGAGTGCGGTGTCGTCGCTGGCACCGCCGAGCCGGGACAGGTCGATGGAGAGCATGGGCGCGGCCGGATCGAACGCGACGGTGCTCGGCGCGTCGAACATGCCGGCCAGGTCGCCGTGTACGAGGCGCCGCAGCGCGTGGGCCAGGTCCTCGGCCGCCCGTCCGAGGCGTCCGGACAGGTCGCCGAGCACGGCGTCGAGCCGCTCGGGCGAGCCCAGCACATACGCCACGTCGCCCAGCAGCGGGGTGGTCCCGGCGACTTCGGCGTGTACGACCGCTTGGTCGAGTGCCACATCCAGGGCGGTGTGCTCCATCGGGTGCAGGTCGCGTCGCAGAACCGTCTTCGCGAGCGAGCCGAGGAGAAGCAGGCGCCGCTTGCGGACCTCGCCCGTCCAGTCGTCCTCGCTGACACCGAACGGCCGGGCGGGGGCGTCCAGCGGATTCAACCGACCGGGAAGGCCGGGGCCCAGCGCGATGGTCTGCCCGCCCAACGCCTGGGCGACCACGGTCCATTCGCCCTTGGGATCGCAGGGCACGTAGATGCGGTAGCCGAAGGCTACGGCGCGCACGGCGAGGGACTTGGCCAGGGCGGACTTGCCCATGCCGATGATCCCGGCGAGCAGGATGTTCGGATTCGTGAAGCCTTCGAGCCGCCCGTACAGCGCGAACGGGTCGTAGGTGAAGGCGGCTTCGGCGTGCACGTCGCGGCCCACGTAGATGCCCTGGGCGCCCAGGCCGCCCTCGGCGAGGAAGGGGTAGGCGCCGGACGCGGTGGCGGTGGTCATCCGGTGGGTGGGGAGCTTGAGATGGCCGCAGCGGGCGGAGGCGGGGCCGGGGCGTCCGGCGGCCGAGTAGCTGGCGCGCAGCTCGGGATCGATGCCGGTCTCGGTACGGCGGGCTTCGGGTCGGGCCGTGTGGCGGGCCTTGTCGCGGGCGGCGGCGAACTGGTCGCGGGCGGCGCGGGCCGTGCGGCGGTCGGTCTTGCGGGGGACGAACAGCGGACTGGCGCTGGCGCGGGTGGTGCGGGTGGGCATGGCGGTGGTGCTCCGGTGGTCAGTGGCGGGTGAGGCCGGTGAAGGGGTCGCGCAGGTCGGCCGGGGTGTGGTCACGGCGGACGCGGGCGGCGGTGGCCAGGTGGCGCTGGCACACGGTGAGGTCGGGGGCGCCTTCGGGAAGGCGGGCCCGGCACTCCTCCCGGGTGGGGAGGCGGTCGGTGACCGGGTGCGGGGCTGCGTGGTAGGCGGCGTGGAGGTGTTCGGCTGCCTGCCACAGCCGGATGCGGCAGGCCCTCAGGTGATCGCCCTCGGCTGTGGCCACTGGAGAGGTCCGCGCGGTGTGCGCGTCCAGGAGTCCGTACAGGGCGATCAGGTGGGCGTGCAGGGAGTCCAGTTCGGTGCGGCTGGCGGCGATTGGGGCGACGGGCATGTTGATGGCCTGGTGGAAGTCGAGCGCGGCGGTGGCGAACGGGACGAAGTCCGGAGCCAGTTCGGGCAGGGGCTCGGTCGGCATGTGGGTGCCCTTCGGTAGAGCGTGGTCGGTGGTGCTGGGCCGCGCTACGGGCGGGCGAGCGGCAGAGCGGCGTTGGTGAAGGCTTCGGCCTGCTGCCAGGTCAGCAGGCGCAGGTCGACGAGGGCGGTGACGGCCGCGGTCTCGATGGCGGCGCAGGCGGCGTTGAGTTCCTCGTTGGTGTCCGCGCTCACGGTGAGCAGGCCGGTGAGTGCGACATCGGCGTGCCCGGCGATGAGCTGGCGCTCGCGCTGCTTGATGTCGGCGTACTCGACCGAGTCCTCCTCGGAGTCGACCCGGCCCTTGCGGGCCCGTTCGGCGGCGTCCGCGATCACGGTGGCCTTCTTGCGCTGTACATCCTTGAGGGCGGCGTCCAGCCCCTTGGGTTCGTAGGTCAGCGAGAGGGTGCGGCGCACGCCGGTGGTGAACAGGAGCTGGTGGAGGAAGCCGGGGCTGGTCTCGATGCGCGGCCAGTTCTCGATCCAGAACGTGGCGTGGTGGGCCGAGTCGGTCTGGATACGGTCGGCCTTCTCGACCAGCACGACCGGCCCGGCAGCAGCGGGGTCGGCCTGCGGACGGCCCGAGTCGGACCACCGGTCGAGGGCCGCCGACGCCTCGGGGTCGTACGCGGTGCGGATCACGGCGGCGATCTCACTTGCGGGCAGCCAACCGCTCGGTGTGAGCCCGGAGGTACGGGCGGACTGGTCGAAGGTGGAAGCGAGCTGGGCCAGGACGGCGAAGGCTCCGGTGAGTCCGCCGCCTGCCTGGTTGATCAGGCGGCGGGCCGCCTTGAGGTCGAGGGCGAGGGCGACGTACGCCTCGTGCGGTGCGGCGGCGGGGCCGGCGGCGGCCAGCAGGTCGCTGTAGACCGGTCCGGCGAGCGGGGTCTGGGCGTTGCCGTGCTCGTGCCAGTAGCGGTTGAGCGCGTCGCCGGAGTCGGGGACGGTGCGCTCCAGGACCTGGACGCGGGCGATGTGCCCGGTGCGCGCGAGCGCGGCCAGGGTGCGGCCCCAGCCGGAGACGTTGCCGGTCTGGGTGGCGGGATCGAGCAGGGCGAAGGCGCGAGAGGAGACCTTCACCACGGCGGTGAGGGTGGCGTGGTGCGGATCGTGTACCGCGCCGAGGCGGCCGTCCGGCGAGGTGACCACCCGCAGAGACGCGGCCGTGCCGGGCAGATGCAGCAGGCCCTCACGCCGCGGCCGGGTGGACGGACGGGCGAGCCAGACCAGCTGGCCCCGGAAGCGACGGAGCGCGTATCGGGTCGCGATCGGCGCCCAGTCGGCGAGCGAGCGCCCACGGTGGCGGATGAAGACCGCCGCGAGGACGAGAGCCCACAGCGGTACGAGCTCGAGCGCTCCGGTCACACCGGAGGTGAGCAGCACCCCGAGCAGGAGCAGACCACAGGCCGCGACGACGATCAGCTGAGGGGCCGAGAGACCGAGCAGCACGCCCCGGCGCGAGCGGTGAGGGAACTTGACGGTGGCTGGACCATCGGGGTGTGGAACGTCAGAGAGCATGGCGAAGCCGTCCTTGGAACGTCGAAGAGAAGGAAGAAGAGGAAGACGGGGCGGGCCAGGCGGGACCTTGGCCCGCCCCGTCAGCAACGGGCTACGAGCCCGATCGGTCCGTCGGTCCGGGGTAGATCCACCGCTGCGGGCTGGCGCCACCCTGCGGAGGAGGACCGCTGCGCCGTGGTGCCGGCGGGTCCAGGTGCGTGACCTGCGGCGGAGCGACCGAGGCACCCTGGGGCGTCGGCCCGGAGACCACCGGCGCCGAGTCGGCCCCCTGGCTCTCACCAGGGCGCTGGATGAGCGGGACTCCGCGGTCGCCGTCCGTGGGAGGCCGACGGATCAGCGCCCGGCCCTTGTCGCCGGTCGCGCCCGGGTCCTCACCGAAGCGGAAGTGCGTCTGCTTCGGTTTGGTGTCACCACCGGGTCCGCCGGTCGGATCGATCCCGGAGGCGACACCGCCAGAGCCCTGGCCCGGCACCTTCGCCGGCCCCTGCGGAGCCCGCATCCCGGTGCCGGCCTGGACCGCGAGCCGCCCTGCGGTCTTCGCCGCACCCGCGGCGACCGCCATACCCGCGACACCGGTACGGTGCAGATCGTCGTGGCCGCCGCCATCGGCCGCCCAGTGCACGAACTTGTACGTGGCATAGGGACAGAGCAGCACCAGGACCATCACGACGAGGCCCGCGAGTGCGTCCGACAGGGCGCTGAGTCCGTCGTTCGCGTCCGTCTTGCCCATGGCCGATACGCCCAGCAGGAACACGATGGTCATCAGGAGCTTGGAGACGATCAGGGTGCTGGTCGCCTCGATCCATCCCCGCCGCCATCGCCGCGCGGCCTCCCAGCCGCCGCCGGCCCCGGCGAACACGGCCAGGGTGACCAGGACCAGGATGCCGACCTTGCGTGCGACCATCACCGCCCAGTAGAGGAAGGCACCCACCGCGCAGCCGAGTGCGACGAGAGCGGGGATGCCCCAGCCCAGGCCGAACATCGCCCCCAGCTCGTTGACCTTGATCATGCGGCGTACTGCGTCGTCCACGGAGCTGTTGGCCGCCTCGAAGAGGCCGGCGCTGAGCGCGTCGACCACAGTGATCGCTACGGTGGTGCAGGCGATGGCGGCGAAAGCGAACAAGACTCCGGCCACGGTTCCGTACACCGCCTGAACCAGGGCGCGGTCGTCCCGCCGCCAGGCGGCCCGGGTGAGCTGCAGACAGAATGTGCCAACGGTCAGGACGAGGCCGATGGGCAGGATTAGCTCGTAGTTGCTCCTGAACCACTCGGCGTTGAGATCGATGGCTGTGGTCTCGTCGACGGCCTTCGAGGCCAGGTCTGCCGCGGCCTGGGCCATCTCGCCCATCGACTTGGCGATCCAGGCGCCGATGCCGTCGGTGACCGCTTCGCCGGTCGCGCCGACCACACCGCCGACGGTGTCGCAGACCGTGTTCATCAGAGGAAGGTCACAAGCCCCCATCAGGGCGCCTCCTTATCCAGGTTGAGGGCGATCACGGCGCCACGTTCGGCAGGACCCCGACGAGGGCGCAGTCCCGGTCCGGCCGGCACTGGACGGCGAGGGTCGTCGAACGGGACTCGGCTCCGGCACCGGAGCCCTTCCAGGCGATGGACTGCTTGCCAGTGACCGTGACGGCGTAGACGTACGCCTCGGTGATCGCGCCGGGGTCCTGGGCCAGGGCGGTCTTGAACGCCTGCGGGAAGTGGCCCTCGCCGACCGTGGCGCTGGCATGCTGCCCGTTGTCGCGCATCCGCGACCACAGCACCGGACTGGGCACCTGGTCCGAGACCGACTTCCAGTCGGCGTACTTCCTCTCGTCGGTCATCCACGGCTTGAGGCCGGCCAGGTGCTCGGCCTGCGAAGAGGATCGGGCGTCGTACGTCCACAGGACCTTGGCCGCGGCCTTGGCGAACTCGATCGGATCGGATGTCCTGGGCGGGGCGGCCACCGCCGGTCCGGCGTGCGTGGTGACGGCCGGGGACGAGGACGCCGAGGAGGGCGTGGGCGCCGGGGCGGCCGCCGGGGCCGGACTCTCTGTACGGGTGACGTACGCGACCAGCCCGGCGACGGCCAGCAGAACGGCGAGGATGACGCCGCCGATCGACGCGCGGCGCAGGACCGAGGACGGGGCCTTGTGCGTCCGCTCCCCAGCGGAAGAGAAATGTTCCTTCGGCATCAGTGAACCTGCGCGCCCATCGCCGAGAAGAACGCGACGATGCCGTTGGCCGCACCGAGCAGCAGAGCGCAGCCGGCGGCGACGACCGTGCCCTTCTTGCCGTTGGCCTCCGCCTGATGGCCGCCGCTGTGGTGGCCCCAGGCCCAGACGATGGCGGAGATGGCGAGGGCGCCGACCACGGCGATGATGCCGAACAGGTTGATGCTGCCCATGACCTTCTTCAGGACGTCGAGACCGGGCAGGCCACCCTCACTCGGTGTGACGCCGGGGTTGTACGCCAGGATCTGGGCATGCTGAATGAGCTTCATTTGAACTCCAGTACGATTTTGGGCGTGCGAAGGCCCGGAAGGGGCGGAGAGAGCGGGGGACGGGAAAGGCCGGTCAGACGATCCGGCGGGCGGCGAGGACGTCCGGCCGCCAGTCGGCGAGGGTCGAGATTTTGACCACGTCGCCGGTGCGCGGCGCGTGCAGGATCAAGCCGTCGCCGATGAACATCCCGACGTGTTCCGGGACTTCGGCCGTGCCGCGGGTGAAGAGGAGATCGCCCGGCTTGAGGGCGTCGACGCTGACCGCCTTGCCCTCCTGGACCTGCGTGTACGTGGTCCGGGAGATCGAGATGCCGCCGGCCTTGTACGACGCCTGCATCAGGGACGAGCAGTCGCAGCGGCCCATCGGGTCCTGGCCGTGCGGAGCGGTGCACGCGCCACCCCACTGATACGGAGTGCCGAGCTGGCCCAAGCCCCAACGGATCGCCGTACGAACGGACTTCGGCGCATCAGCAGGGATCTTGTAACCCTTCGGGACGGAGCCAGCGGGGATCGGGCCGAACTTCGCCCCGTCCTCACCGGTGCCGCAGCCGCCAGGCATCGGATCCACCTGCCCGCCCCTATCGACCTCGACGGAACTCGACGCCGTCGACAGTGACGTGGCGATGGCCTTCTGCAGAGCCGTGGCCAGCGGCTCCCACTTGGCGTAGGCGTCGGGGAAGCCGCTCTTCTGGACCGCCTGCGCGGCCTGCGTGACGGTCATCGACTGCCAGCCCGAGACCTTCAGCAACGCCTCGTAGAACTTCGTCGAGGCGTGCACCGGATCGCGGACCTGCTGGGCTGTTCCCCAGCCCTGGCTGGGGCGCTGCTGAAAGAGACCAAGCGAATCCCGGTCGCCATAGTCCAGGTTCCGCAGCCCCGACTCCTGCAGAGCCGTGGCCAGAGCCACGACCTGCCCCCGAGCCGGCACCTTCAAGGCGACGCCAGTGGCCTGGATCGTCTTGGCGTTCGGGATCTGCTTCGCAGGATCGTCCAGCCCTGGGACGGACACCTCAGCCTCGCTGCCGTCCTTCAGGATCGACTCCACCTGCTTGGCGACCGCCGCGGAATCCACAGCCTGTGCATCGCCGCCCGCGCAGGCGGCCTGGGCATTGCTGGCACCGGCCAGAGCCATCGCGAGTGGGGCGATCAGCAGCAGCGGGCCGAGCACCACGGCCCCGACTATCGCCGCGCCCGCCTTCACGATCGCGGGCTGTCCGCCAAGAGGCGGGTGTGGGAGCCGAACTCCGGAGACGGGCGTGCCTGGGCATGCTGCATCAGCAGCTCCTTACTCGTAGGCAGCGCGGAACCAGCGTTCTCGTCGAAAGGGTCAGCGGGACCGCGCCGGTCGGAAATTCACAACACCTGAGATCAGGGAATGGAGATTCCAGGGGGTGGGAGCGGCTAACTCCCGACCCCTCGGAACCCCGTTACTGGAGAGCGGAAGAAAGCCGCGCTCGTAATCTCGCACGCCGCACGGAGAAACCCCCTCGCTGAAATATCAGTCCGTTTTGTGAGCGCCGTTCGTGCCGCCACCTGGACGAGGCAACGCGCATCAGCACAGCTCAACAGGGTGGGAGCTGGGTCCCGTCCGTCGAACACGGCGAGACTGTAGAGACGAATTCCGGCCGCACCAAACGACGCCTCGGTCGGCAGCGGAGACCTATCAATGGCGGCCGAGCGTCATTGGGTGCGGCCGGGAACAACGGTTAATCTGCAGCCCATCGCTCTCCTCAGGCGGCTGCTTCTGTGGCTTCCGGGAGCGACTCACGCCGACGTGCGCAGAATTCCGAGAGCACGGAATCAGGCGCACGACCGTACCCGCGGAAAGAGAGAACCGCACATGCCGTACACCCTGCACCGAGGCGACGCGCTGACCGCTCTCGCCGACATCCCCGACAACAGCGTCGATGCCGTCATCACGGACCCGCCCTACAACAGCGGCGGCCGCACCAGCGGCGAACGAACCGGCCGCAGCGCCCGCGCGAAGTACACCTCGGGCGACGCCGAACACGACCTCGCCAACTTCCCCGGTGAGAACCGCGACCAGCGTTCGTACGCCTTCTGGCTCACCCTCCTGCTCACCGAGTCCTACCGGGTCACCGCCGAGTCCGGCGCCGCGCTCGTCTTCACCGACTGGAGGCAACTGCCCACAACCACCGATGCGCTCCAGGCCGCCGGCTGGACCTGGCGCGGCATCGCGGCGTGGCACAAGCCGGTCTCCCGGCCGCAGAGGGGGCGGCTCAAGCAGTCCTGCGAGTACATCGTCTGGGGCACCAAGGGCCCGGTCGACCCCGATCGGAATCCCGTCTACCTGCCCGGCCTCTACACAGCGAGCCAGCCTCGGAAGGATCGCGTGCACATCACACAGAAGCCCGTGGAGGTGATGCAGGAACTGGTGAAGATCTGCCCGCCGGGCGGCACGGTCCTCGACCCCTTCACCGGCTCCGGCACGACCGGCGTCGCAGCCCTGCGCGAGGGCCGCAAGTTCATCGGCGTCGAACTCTCCGAGCACTACGCCGACATCGCCGAGCAGCGCCTGCGAGGTGCGCTGGCCCAGGACGACTTCGAACTTGCCGGGCCCGAGGAGTGAGAGCGAGAAGCCCAGACAGTGGGCGCAGAACGCAAAGAAGGGCGGTTGTTCCACCAGAGTGGCGGGACAACCGCCGTTCCCATGTACGGGGGAGTCACCCAGCGTCGATGCTCCGTTGAACGAGATCGGTAGCCCGCACGAGGTCCTCGCGCGAGCCGATCCGGACCTCGACGCCTCCACGGATTCCCAGGACGCCCACGCCGCGCATGTCCCGGGAGAACCCCTCGTGCAGCTCCACCTTGTCCAGATCCAGCTTCAGGTTGACCACGAGCAGCCGGTTGCGCGGCTGCAGGCGCACCGTGGCGACGTTGTTGATCCGCCGGCAGGCGATGTAGTGGAGCTGGGGCTCCTCGCGTACGTCCCGGTGCGCCAGCAGTAGCCGTTCGAGGTCCGCGTACAGTTCCTTCAGCTCCTCGGGTGACTCGTCGAGGTACTGCTGGACCGACTTCGGTGCAGTAGCCGCAGCGCGGACCGCTCCCGAAATTCCGCCTCGCAGGGAGGATGCGGGTGCCGCCGGCCGAAGCGATGAGCTGCAGCGTGAGCACATCCTCGAAGATCCGGTACGTCACCAGGTCAATCCGGTGGCCGATCATCTCCACAGCCACCGTGTCGTGGTGTGTGAAAGCGCCGGCGACGCAGACGATCCGCGGAGCGCTCCAGTCGATCTCCCCAGCGGCCTGGTCGCCGAGCTTCTCGCGGGTCAGGCTCTCGAACTCATGGTGGTGATCGTGAAGCCACCACAGGTACGAGAGTCCCTGGTTGATGACGTTCTGGTCGCGGTTGCGCTTGTACTCGACGATGACCGGCGTGCCGTTCTCGTCCAGCCCCAGGGAATCGATCCGGCCTCCGTGATGGCCGGTGCGGTACTCGGTCGCCAGGAACCGGATGCCGAGCATCGCCTCCATGTTGGCCTCGATCAGCCGTTGCAGCTCGACCTCCACCCCTACGGCTGCCCCCAGCACCTCCCGGGCCTGCCCGCCTCTCACCCTGAAGACCTTCAGGTTGCTCATGAGCCTCCCCACCACACCTTGATCGCCGGAAGTAACAATCGAGGTCAGGGAGGCATCTATTCCAGGAGACCCATGCCCGAGCGTGTCTTGGTCGAGATCGCGCGAGGGCACGGGCTGAAGCCCGCACCGACTGGCCCTCGCCAACACGACCCTTCCGTAGTTCGCTGACCACGGTGTCCGCGAGTCCTGAGGACTTGCAGCGGGCCGGAGCCAGGTCGGAGATACTGGTAATTGTGTGACCCCTGCGGCCTGAGGCTATCTCCATGTGCCTGGGTGGTTACGCTCCGGTATTGAAGGCATTGGTGAAGGAGTCTGCCCAGGTGGCGACCGCGACGGAGTATCCGCAGGGATCGGCGAGCAGCACCCCGAATACGGCGGCCATTCCGCCGGTCCCAGAGCCGGGACAGGTCGTCAAGGTCCGGGGCTCCACCTGGGCCGTGTCCGACATCCAGAAGCAGGGTCTTCCCCGTAGCCCCGCCGACGAGGGCGTGCCGGGCCTTACCCATGTGGTCAGCCTGCAGTCGCTGGACGAGGACCGGCTCGGGCAGGAGCTAACGGTGGTCTGGGAGCTGGAGGTTGGGCACACCGTCGCCCCGAACCAGGGGCTGCCCGAGGCCGTGCGACCCGAGGCGTTCGACGACCCGAACACCCTCGCCGCATTCGTGGACGCGGTCCGCTGGGGTGCGGTCACCTCGGCGGACGCCAACTCCTACCAGGCCCCCTTCCGTAGCGGCGCGAACGTGGAGGCGTACCAGCTGGTGCCGCTGAGCCGAGCTTTGCAGTCCTCGCGGACGAACCTGCTACTCGCCGACGACGTCGGCCTGGGCAAGACTATCGAGGCCGGGCTTGTCGTGCAGGAGTTGCTGCTGCGGCACCGCGCGCGGTCAGTAGTGATCGTGTGCCCGCCAAGCCTGTCGCTGAAGTGGCAGGACGAGATGCGGGAGAAGTTCGGCCTGGACTTCGTCATCGTCAATAGTGAGCTGATGGCGAAGGTGCGGCGGAGCCACGGGCTGAACGCCAACCCGTTCCGGCTCTTCCCGCGCGTGATCGTGAGCATGGCGTGGCTGCCGTCGCTGCGGGCGCAGCGCCTGCTGCGCGACGTGCTGGCCGATGTGCGCAGCGCGGGGACGGCCAGGCGGTACGCGTTCGATGTGCTGGTGGTCGATGAGGCGCACCATGTGGCGCCGGCCAGCCCGACGACGGCTCCGGGGCAGCGTGGATACGCGGTGGACAGCAAGCGTACGACGGCGACGATGAGGCTCGCCGAGGCATGCGAGCACCGGCTGTTCCTGAGTGCGACGCCGCACAACGGCTATTCGGAGTCGTTCACCGCCCTGCTGGAAATGATCGACGGTCGCCGGTTCACTCGCGGCGCGAGCATCGACGAGCAGGCGCTGAAGGAGGTGATGGTGCGGTGGCTGAAGACCGATCTGCCGGACAAGGGGTTCAAGACCCGGAAGCTGGGGACCCTCCCGTTCACGCCGTTGGAGGAGGAGCAGCAGCAGTTCGCGAGGTTGGAGCGGCTGCTGGCGGACAGTGCCCGGGCGAACGGCAAGGGCTCGGGCGGTGACATCGTCGCGATGCTACTGAAGAAGCGATTCCTGTCCAGCCCGTGGTCGTTCGCCCGCACTCTCGAGCTGTACGAGGGCTCGCAGGGGGATCGCCAGCTTCGAATGGACGACGAAGACCAGTACTACACGGAGGTGCTGGGCAGCGGCCAGTCCGACGAGGAGGAGGGCGCGGCCGAACACCCCGAGTTCACTGCGCTGCGCCACTCCAAAGGCTCGGACCCCTTGGCCGTGGCCACCAGCAGCGAGATCGCCTCGCTCATCGAGTGGGGGCGCCGCTATGAGCACAAGCCGGACTCCCGGCTGGAAGAACTGCTGACTTTCCTCGCCGCAGTCTGCCGGCCAGACGGCACCCACTGGACCAACGAACGCGTCGTGGTGTTCACGGAGTACGCAGCCACCCTCGAATGGATCGAGCGCGTCCTGCGGCAGCGCGGCTACAACGACGTACTGGAGGTCATTCAGGGCTCGACCCCGACCGAGGAGCGGGAGAAGATCCGCGCGCGGTTCACCGAGAGCCCGGACAAGCACCCGGTCCGCGTCCTGCTCGCCACCGACTCCGCCGGCGAGGGCATCGACCTGCAGACCCACTGCCACCGCCTGGTCAACTTCGACATCCCCTTCAACCCGTCCCGCCTGGAGCAGCGCATCGGCCGGATCGACCGGTACGGGCAGACCAAGCACCCTGAGATCTTCCACTTCGTGCCGGTCTCCAGCTCCACGACATACGACGCGGACATGAAGTTCATGGGGATCATCGCGACCAAGGTCGGGCAGGCCACCGAGGACCTCGGCAAGGTCAACCAGGTCATCGATGCCGAGGTGCAGGAACACTTCGCCCCCACCCGTACGGTGCGCAAGGCCCGGCTGACCGCGCCGGACGACGGCAACGAGGTGATCACCCGCGTGCTGGCCAGCGGAATGGAGCTGAACCGCCGGCTCACCAAGCTCTCGGAGACGTACCACGAGAGCAAGGCCGCCATGCATCTCACGCCCGTGAACGCCCGCCGGGTGGTGGACACGGCGCTCACGCTGACCTCGCAGCCCCCGCTCGTCGAGATCGGCGACGACCGCACCGAGGCGCAGGTCTTCGAGATCCCGAACCTCGACCGCTCCTGGCAGCCAGCCCTGCGTGGCCTCGACACCCGCCTGGAGCCTGGCGTCCCGCGCCCCATCACCTTCGACGACCAGGCCGCACAGCACCGCACCGACTTGGTCCACATCCATCTCGGGCACGCCCTCATGCAGCGCGCCACCCGCACCCTGCGCTCCGCGCTCTTCAGCACGGACTCCCCGGTGCACCGGGTCACCGCCGTCATCGCCCCCGGCCTTCCCGAGTCCTGTGTCGCCGCCGTCTCCCGGCTTGTCCTGGTCGGACGCGGCGGGCTGCGCCTGCACGAGGAGGTGTTCCTCACGGGCGTCCGGCTGCGTGGTCAGGCCCTTGCCGAGTCCAAGGTCGAGCAGGTCCTTGACGAGACCCTCGACTCCGCCGATCTGCTCCTCGCCGATGAGAAGGTACGTGCTCACCTCGCCGAGGAGTGGAACGACGACGGCTCCCGGCTGCGCACACGCCTGCTGACCGCGATGGAACGCAAGAGCGCGAGCCGTCAAGAGAAGGTCACCGAGGCGCTCGCCCAGCGCCGGGACGCCGATATCAAGCGCGCCCACGAGATCTTCGGCGCCTTCCGGCTCAACCTGCGCGAGTCCCATGACCGCCTGGAGCAGGCCATCCGAGCTGAGGAAGAGCTGCTGTTCACCGACGACCAGCAGAAGCAGCGACGCCGGGACCTGCACCACATGAACGAGCGCCTGGACAGTCTGGACGACGAGGAGGCGCGCGAGATCGCCTCGATCCAGGAGCGCTACAGCGACATCAAGCCCTACGTATCCGCCGCCGCGGTCGTGTTCGCCCTCACCCCCGAAGACGCGAAGAACGGAGTGGTCCAGGCATGAGCCGCCGCTACCCACCGACCGCCGCCGGCCTGCACCGCGCCTGGCTCGAACTCGTCGACGCGGACGGTCCGTTCCTCGCCGTCCCCGCCCTGGAACGCGTTTACCCCCAGGGCATCCCCCAGCCCGACTCCCGGGCGCTCGATGCCATCAAGGACGCCAAGCCCGCCTTCGAGAAGGCATGGGAGAACTGGGACGAGCACCGGGGTGACGAAGCCGCCCTCGACCTGTACCGCGAGGCCCGCGACACCTGGGTCGACCTCGTCCTGCGCCAGGGCCTGCGCTGGGGCGCCTCCTACACCGTGCCCGCCCCAGCCGCCGCCGAGGTCCGCTCACCCGACTACGCCGTTACCGTGCGCGCCGACGGCGCCCTCGTCCACGGCGACACGAACGGGGCTCTCGTCCTGGTCACCGACCCCACGGACTCCCTGCGCGATCCGCTTACCGACGGCTGGTCGGCCAGCCCCATGGACCGCATGGAGGAGCTGCTGCGCGCCTCCAGTGTCCCCATTGGCGTCGTCACCGACGGCCGCTGGTGGGCGATCGTCAGCACCCGCCCGCAGACCATGGTCGCCTCCGGCATTGTCGACGCCCAGACCTGGATCGAAGAGCCCCAGACCCGCAACGCCTTCATCGAACTCCTCCAGCGCCGCCGCCTGGTCGGCGGCAAGCCGCAGGACCGGCTGACAGAACTCTTCGGCGAGTCCGTCACCGCTGCCGAGAAGATCACCGAAGCGCTCGGCACCCAGGTCCGTCGCGCCGTCGAACTCATCGTCCAGGCCCTGTCCGAAGGCGCCCTGGACGCACAGCGACGCGGCGAGCCCGACCCACTGCCGGCGGCAAGGGGCGAGGTCTACGAGGCCGCCGTCACCGTCATGATGCGCGTCGTCTTCCTCCTCTTCGCCGAAGAACGCGGACTGCTGCCGCAGAGCCGCCTCTTCGCCATGGGATACGGCATCAGCGACGAACTCGACCTCCTCGACGCCCGCGAGAAGGAGGAAGTCGAACTGGCCCTCGATGCCACGTTCCTGACCTGGCACCGGCTCCTTGCCACCTCCCAGGCCCTGTACCGGGGCGCAAGCTTCGAGGACCTGCGCTTGCCTGAGTACGGTGGCTCCCTCTTCGACCCGGCCCGCTTCCCCTTCCTCACCGCCTGCGACTCCCAGGACACCCTGGCCATCACGGTCAGCGACCGTGTCATGCTCGAAGTCCTGCGCGCTGTCCAGTTCGCCCAACTGCCCGGCGGAGCACGACGGATCTCCTTCCGTGACATCGACGTCGAACAGATCGGCTACATCTACGAGGGTCTGCTCGGCTACTCCTGCGAACCCGCCGAAGAGATCATCGTCGGCCTGAACGGCAGCGCGGGATCCGAACCCGAGATCCCTCTCGCCACCCTCGAAGAACTCAGCCGGGCCAAACGCACCGAGACCGCGCTGGCCGACGCGATCCTCGCCTGGATCAAGCAGAACCAGCCGGCCGCGAAGCCGTCCAGCAAAGCCGCCCTCTCCAAGGCCCTCAAGGCGGGCGACACCCTCGACGACACCGAGATCGCCCTGCGCGACGTCACCGACGACCCGGACCTGCGCGATCGGCTCCGCCCGTTCATCGGCATCATCCGCCGCGACCTGCGCAACCGACCGCTGGTGGTCGAGCCCGGCGGTGTTCTGCTGGTGGAGACCCCCTCGCGTGCCTCGGCCGGCGCGCACTACACGCCCCGCTCTCTGGCCGAGGAGGTCGTCCGGTACGCGCTGGAACCTCTCGTCTACTCGCCCGGACCACACCAGACCGCCGACCAGGACGCGTGGCGGCCCATCGACTCCGACCAGATCCTCGACCTACGCATCGCCGACATCGCCTGCGGCTCGGGTGCCTTCCTCGTCGCCGCGGCGCGGTACCTCGCCGACCGGCTCGTCGAAGCATGGCAGCGCGAGGGCGTGGCGTACGGAAGGACACCGCACGACCTGCACGTCCACGCCATAAGGACGGTCGTCGCGACCTGCCTGTACGGCGCCGACATCAACGGCATGGCCGTGGAGATGTGCAAGCTGTCGCTGTGGCTGGTGTCGCTGGACCCGAAGCTCCCGTTCTCCTTTGTCGATGACAAGGTGCTGCATGGCAACGCCCTGCTCGGGCTGACCGATGGTGACCAACTGCGCTGCCTCCACATCGACCCCGCCGAGGCCGGCAACCAGTTCAGCATCTTTGCCTTGGACGTGGACGACATCCTGGACCAGGCCAGGCGCCTCCGCCGTCAGCTCGCCACCGAGGTTGACGACAGCGACCCCCAGCGCTCGGCCGCTACGAAGCGTCGGCAGTGGCGCCGGTACCAGGAACTGACGGCACAGCTTGCCGATGTCGCGGACGGGGTGATCGCGGCCGGGCTGCGGTGGGGCGGGAAGCCTGGGAAGCAGTTGAAGGCGGCGTATGAGGATCTGCGCATCGCGGTGGAGAGGGCGTACCCGGCCGGGGGTGGGGAGACAGACCGAGTGATGCTCGATGACATCAAGGAAGCCGGGCTCACACCGACGGTGATGACGGACTACGAGCGATGGAAGCCGCTGCACTGGATTTTGGCGGTGCCGGATGTCATGGAGCGGGGCGGGTTCGATGCGGTGATCGGGAACCCGCCGTTCCTGGGCGGATCAAAAATTACCGGATCAATGGGGGCCAACATCCGAGATTGGTTCGTCAACTTCCTTGCCAACGCGAAGAAAGGCAATGGAGATCTCGCTGCGTACTTCTTTCTGCGGGCATACGCCATGCTCACCCGACGTGGAGGGCTGGGGCTAATCGCGACGAACACGATCGCACAGGGTGACACCCGACAGGTCGGCCTCGACCAGCTAGTGATGGCTAAATTCACGATCACCCGCGCCATCCAGAGTCGATCCTGGCCTGCAGCCAGCGCAAACCTGGAGTATGCGGCAGTGTGGGGTACGCGGGCCGTCGTGGACTCGGCTGCGACACGAGTGGTCGCCGAGGGTGAGGAGAACGTCGAGGTGGCCCGAATTTCCCCTCTGTTGGAGGCGGGCGGACGTGTAGACGGCACCCCATATCCACTTGTGGAGAAAGACGGGATTGCGTACAACGGCTGCAAGGTCGATGGGCTGGGCTTCGTACTGGATCCCGAGGAGGCGAAAGCCTGGATCGCGGCATCTCCTGCGAACGCAAAAGTTCTATATCCGTACCTCAACGGTGAGAACCTCAATTCACGGCCCGATGCCTCGCCTGCGCGCTGGATCATCGACTTCACCGGCATGTCGGAGGAGCAGGCAAAGATGTACGAGCTGCCGTACCAGCGGGTGCTCGAGCGCGTAAAGCCAGTACGGGCGACAAATAATCGTAAGGTTCGACGCGAGCGCTGGTGGTTGTTCGCAGAGCAGGCTCCTGGGATGCGGGAGGCAATCCGCCACCTCGATAAGGTGCTTGTGATCGCTCTGACGAGTAAATCAGTGGTGCCGCTCCAAGTGCCCGCGGGGCAGGTATTCAGTCACATGCTGGGGGTCTTCGCTACGGACTCCTTCGCCGATCAAGCGGTGCTGTCTTCGTCGCTCCATCAAACTTGGGCCATCAAGTACGGATCTACACTGGAGACCCGTTTCCGGTACACACCATCTGACGTCTTCGATACTTTCCCTCGCCCGCAGCCCACGGGTGACCTCGACAACCTGGGACGGGCCCTCCACGGAGTGCGTCGCGAGATCATGCTTCGCCGCAGCCTTGGCCTCACCAAGCTCTACAACCTGGTCAATGACCCAGACATCTCCGACTCGGCCGACCCCGATGTAGCCCGCCTCCGTGGGATCCACGCCGATCTCGACCGAGCAGTCATGGCGGCTTACGGCTGGGACGACGTCCCCCTGGAGCACGGCTTCCACACCTACCGCCAGATGCAGCGCTGGACGGTGAGCCCCGCCGCCCGGGTGGAGATCCTCGACCGCCTCCTCGAGGAGAACCATCGTCGTGCCGCCTCGCAGGGCGTTGCCAGTCCCGTCGACAACACTGAGGCCACCGAGGAAGAGGAGGGCAACGAGTGACCACCCCCCGGCGCGACAGCGCCCAGCCCGCAGCGACACCCGGCATCCCCCAGGCCCCGGCCTACCGTCTCGCCCTCGAACCCGACGACCGTTCCTGGACCGCCCGGGAGAATCTGGTCGATATCCTGGAGCGTGAGCTCCTTGGCCCGGCGAACGGCCCGGATGAGATCCTCGACGGTGTCCCCGACTCGGCGTACCTGATCGGTCGGATAGCGCCCGTGCGCCTCACCGCCGGCCAGGACGACCCAGGCGAGGCCGGCTCGGACGACGCTGCGACCGACGTGGGCGACGCCGTGGACGCCACCGAGAGCCGGGGCGTGCCGCTCACCGCCGTCGACGACAGCAGCGCGAGTTCGGACGAGGACGAGGTCGAGGACCAGCCACAGAAGCGTGGGCTGATGATCCCGGCTTCGATGGGGCTGCGCTTCCAGATCCTTGAAGATCTCGACGAGTTCACAGTGACCGCCTCGTGGGGCACGTACGAGCCGGTGAAGGAGAAGCGTGGTGAGGGCACCGAAGACGGCGAGGACGCGGCACCCGCTCCGGCTCTCCGTCGTTTCCAGCGCACCCCGCACGCCATCGCGAAGGCGATCAAGGTTGCCGACCTCGAGCTGTCCCGTACGACCGAGATCGTACTCAAGGACAAGGTCCTGCTTCGGGTGGATCGTTACGACGACTCCGAGCGTGGCTGCCGGCTGATCGAGGTGGCGCTGTGCAACGACCGGGAGACCCCCCGCAAGATCCCGGTCGAGGCGTGGCTGTACCAGACCAAGCTGTCGGTGTCGGCCGGTGGCGCTGAGGTGTTCCTGCCGGTCAATGACGTACTCCTGGACACGCGCGAGGAACCGGACGACGAGCTGCGGCGGCTGCGGCTTCAGTACCGCAACCGTCTGGAGTTCGCCCATGGCCGGACCTGCTCGGTGGACTGGGAGGTAGCCGAGGGAGCGCGCAAGGCCAGCGAGGTCTGGACGACGTGGCTGCCGGTGACCGAGACGCCGCAGACGGCCGCCGAGGAGATCGGCGCGGCCCTGCTGGACATGCGCAAGCTCCAGGAGGCGTCGATCGACGAGCTGCGTACGGGGCTTGAGCCGATCGTCGCGGGTTACACGGCCTGGCTGGATGGCGAGGAGCAGCGGGCCGAGGCGCTTCCGGAGCATCTGCGGTCCGAGGGTTTGGACGCGGTCACCGAGGCTCGTCGGGTGCAACGCCAGCTTCAGGACGGCCTGAAGCATCTCCTCGGGAACGAGGAGGCGCTGCGCTGCTTCCGGTTCATGAACCGAGTGATGGCCGATCAGCGCGTGCAGTCGCAGGTTGCGGAGCGGCGGGCGAGCAGGCCGGAGGAGAGCATCGACGAGGCCCGCGAAGCGATCCTCGCGGAGAAGGGAGCCCTGGCGCATTCATGGCGTACCTTCCAGCTCGCCTTCGTGCTCATGCAGTTGCCTCTGCTGTCTGACCCGACGGCCGAGAAGCGGTCGGGGGATCTGGCCAAGGCACAGCTGCTGTTCTTCCCGACCGGTGGTGGTAAGACGGAGGCGTATCTCGGTCTTGCCGCGTACATCTTCGCGATCCGTCGCCGCCAGGGTGTCGTGGATGCCTTCGACGGTCCGTTGGATGGGCGGTCCGGAGTCGCCGTCCTCATGCGGTACACGTTGCGCCTGCTCACCGCCCAGCAGTTCCAGCGCGCCACCGCCTTGGTGTGCGCGGCGGAACTGGCGCGGCGCGATGATGTGGCGACGTGGGGGGATGAGCCGTTCCGGATCGGGCTGTGGGTCGGTACCGATGTGAGCCCCAAGAGGTACGACGAGGCAGCCACTCAGCTTCAGAACGCTCACGGAGGCCGTGGCTATCGCTTGACGGTGCTGCAGATCCAGCGTTGTCCGTGGTGCGGGACGCGGGTCGAGGCCCGTGATGTGCGGACCGAGCCCACGCTGCGCCGGGTGTACGTGTACTGCGGCGATGAGCTGGCCGACTGTCCGTTCGCCGACGGAGGTGAGGTCCCGGAGGGGCTGCCCGTTCTCACGGTGGACGAGGAGATCTACCGGCTCGCGCCGGCGTTCGTCATTGCGACCGTGGATAAGTTCGCCCGCTTGGCGCGGGAGGGTGAGGCCGCTTCGCTGTTCGGGCACGTCTCGCGGCGCTGCGAGCGGCACGGCTTCGTGCACCCCGACTACCAGCAGTGCGACATCAAGGACGGCAACAAGCATCCCAAGAAGGACGGCTGGCCGGCGGCCCCCGTTCACCCGGCCACACGGCTGCGGCCCCCGGATCTCGTCATCCAGGACGAGCTGCACCTGATCACCGGAGCGCTCGGCACGACGGTGGGCCTCTTCGAGGTGGCCATCGACGTGATGACCGACTGGCGGGCGAAGGACGGGCGCCCCGTACGTCCGCTGCTCGTCGCCTCCACAGCCACTGCCCGAAACGCGTCGGAGCAGGTGCGCGCGCTGTATGGCCGTGATGTCACCATCTTCCCGCCGCAGGTCCTGGACGCCGGCAACACCTACTTCTCCAAGGAGATCCCGGTCTCCGAGAAGCACCCGGGGCGCCGGTACGTCGGGATCAGCACGACCGGCGTGCGCCTGACCACGGCGGAGATTCGAGTCGCCGAGGTGTTGCTGGCCGGCGGACAGCTGCTTCTCGACCGGTCCGGACGCGTGGCCGACCCGTACATGAGCCTGGTCGGCTACTTCAGCGCCACCCGCGAACTCGCCGGAATGGCTCGGTACATGAGCGATGACATCCAGACCGCGCTCGCCAAGGGCCGACCATGGTCGAAGCTCCCGCGCCGCACCGGCACCGACTATGGTTCGCTGCACGTTGCCGAGCTGACCTCGCGCGTGGCCAGCGCGGACATCACCGCGACCCTGGACCAGATGGCGACAACGTTCGACCCGGGTTTCGACTCCACCGCGGGCAAGCGGAACCGGCGCGCCCTGCGGGAGGCGAAGAAACCGGAACCCACGCGTGAGGTCAATCCGTACGACGTGGTCCTGGCCACCTCAATGCTCCAGGTGGGCGTGGACGTCACCCGCCTCGGCTTGATGCTCGTGGTCGGACAGCCGAAGAACACTGCGGAGTACATCCAGGCGTCCTCCCGTGTCGGCCGTACTGCGGACCGGCCGGGCCTGGTGGTCGCGCTTGGGAACTGGGCGCGGCCGAGGGACCTCGCCCACTTCGAGCAGTTCCGCCACTACCACGAGACGTTCTACGCCCAGGTAGAGGCGCTGTCCGTGACTCCATTCTCAGTGACCTCCATGGAACGTGGTCTGGACGGCGTGCTGGTCAGTGCCGCCCGCGTCCTGCAGGCCGCCAAGGCCGGCCACGGCCAAGGACTGTCCCCGGAGGACGGGGCGGCCCGTATCGAGGCCGAGCAGCACTTCGCGGGCGAACTCGTCGACGCGCTCGTCCGCCGCGTTGCGCGGGCTGGCGACGAGGACGCCGCCCATCGGGCCCGCATGCGTCTGGAGAACCGGCTCGACCAATGGGGCAAGCGGCGCAAGCACCTCGTGGAACTGCGCAAGTCCCTGGTGTACGAGAGGGTCCTGGACGAGAGCCGGCACGACGCGCTGATGATGAGCGCAGAGAACGCCAAGGCAGGCATCGACACCCGAGATGCCGCACCGTTCGTCGTGGCGAACTCGATGCGCGAGGTACAGCCGGAGATCAACCTTCTGGTGAGCCCGATCAAGGAACGACTCGTGTACCGCACACCCGACCATGCCCCTCAGTGGAAGATGCCGGAGGACAACTCGTGAGTGACGAGACGCGCTTCGTCTACGACGTCGCCCACGCCGTGGACCCGCTGGGCGACCTGGAGCAGGAGGCGGACAAGGCCGCCAAGCACAACCGTGCCAAGGTCGGCTCTGCCCGTCCCTCCTCCCTGCTCTACACCTATGGTCCCGGCGCGATCATGGACTTGCCGCAGTTCACGATCATGCCCACCGGTCTGGACGATTGGGACCGCATCTGGCGACGCCGCGAGTCCGCGCCCCCGCAGATCCATGCTCCGCGCCTGCGCGATGTGGTCCGAATGATGCTGCGCTCGCCCGACGTGCAGCTGCGGCCGTATCCCTGGCAGCCGAAGAAGTACAGCCGGTCTGCCGAAGGCAACGACCTCGGCGTCCCGTCTCGGGTCTTCCCGCAGTGGCTGCGGTGCACGGGCTGCGACATGCTCGGACTGCTCGCCCAGTTCGACTACCGCAACACGCACCCCTTCCGAACAGACCTGGCGGTCTTCGAGCACGCGAAGTGCCCGGGCCGGGCAGGGTCCGGCACTCGCAAGGCGATGCGCCGCACCGCCATCCCAGCCCGGTATCTGCTGGCCTGCGTCGACGGCCACCTGGACGAGTTCCCGTACGACCTGTGGGCACACCGCGGGCAACGGTGCAGCAAGGCGGAACTGCCCGCCCTGAAGATGGTCGACCGGACCGCCGGCAAAGGCGCCTCGGCCGTCATCCACTGCGCTTCCTGCGACATGCGGCGACCCATGAACGAGGCCCAGGGCGAGGCCGGCAGGGCGAAACTCCCACAGTGCCGAGGCCGCCACCCTCACTTGGATGCCTTCGAGCCCAAGGGCTGCCGCAACGAGACCCGCCTGATGCTCGTCGGAGCCTCCAACCTGTGGTTCCCGGCCACCCAGTCGATCATCGTGATGCCGGAGTCCCAGGAGGAGAAGGCCAGCGACCTGGCCGACCGGGTCCGCACCGCCCTCGGCGACAAGCTCGCCAAGTACCGCCACAACCTGGACATGATCCGGGATCTCCTGGACGACCGCGTCGACGTCACCGCCATGCCCGACCACGACCTGGAACAGATCCTTCAGGCGGCCTCCGCCCCCACTGACACCCCGGAGGAGCAGGAGGAGAAGCTCCGCGACTGGGACCCGGTCGACCTACTCGTCCCCGAATGGCGATACCTGCTGCGCGACATCGTCGGCACCCGCGTCGAGGACCCCAAGAGCGGACTCACACTCTCCACCCGCGATCGGGGCGACGCTCTGCAACCAGAGATCACCCGCGTACTCGCAGTCGAACGCCTCCGCAAGGTGAATGCCCTGGTCGGCTTCACCCGCATCGACGACATGGACCGCGTCGGCGACCTCCCGCGCCGCCTGGCCCCACTGACGCGTACGTCCCGGCCGAGCTGGACCGTGGCCACCGAGGACCGGGGCGAAGGCATCTTCCTCCAGCTCGACGAGAACGCCGTCGCCGCATGGGAGAAGCGAGTCCTGGACACTGACCTGTGGAAACTCCACCGAGAGGCACACCGCAGAAACTTCGAGCGCCGCTTCTCCGACACGGCGGGCCAGATCGACCCCGACAGCCGCCTGAAGCCCCCGCGCTACTGGCTCGTCCACACCCTCGCCCACATCCTCATCCGCGAACTCGCCCTGACCTGCGGCTATTCGGCCGCCAGCCTCAGCGAACGCCTCTACGCCTGGCCCGCCGCCGAGGGCCGCGACCCCGCGGCTGGCCTTCTCATCTGCACCACCGCCTCAGACAGCGACGGCACCCTCGGCGGCCTCGTACAGCTCAGCGAGCCCACACGCCTCCAGCGGGTCGTCGGCAGCGCACTGCGCAAGGCCGCACGCTGTTCCTCCGACCCCATCTGCTCCAAGCGCACGCCACAGGATCCCGAGGACTTCCTCCACGGCGCCGCCTGCCACTGCTGCGTCATGGCCTCGGAGACCTCCTGCGAGCGCGCCAACCGCTTCCTCGACCGCCGCTTCCTCCTCGACCTGCCCGGCAGCGACCTCGGCTTCTTCCAGGCCCATGAGTGACGCGAACGCGCCACGCCAGCTGGGCCGGCTTCTGACAGGAACCGAGGCCAAGGACATAGCGGACCGCTTGGCCGACGGCGACACCTTGACCTCCGCCCTCAAGGTCGTCGCGGTCGGCCAGCGGGCAGAAATCCGGCGGCTGCTGGAGGCCGTCGGTGGCGGTCCCGGAGCGGCTCCCCAACAGATCCTGGTCCTGAGGGCGATCGAGGGGGCACGGGCACTTCCGACCACGCTGTCACCGCTGTGGACCATGCCCGGACACCTCGCCCAGAGCGGACCGCTCACCACCTCGGTCACCCGCCTCGTCGACAGCGCCCGCCATGCAATCACCTGCTCGACCTTCAACTTCCAGCGCAGTTCGGCACTCTGGACATCGCTTCGGAAGGCCGCACAGCGCGACGGCGTCGCCGTCTGCGTTTACATGGACACCCGGGCCGCCAACGGCAGCGGACAGCACTGGTCGCCATCAACCAGAGAGGTAGCCGCGCACCTGGCCCCGGCAGCGGTCTGGTGCACCAAGGAATTCGACGGCGGCTACGTTCGCAACCACGCCAAGTTCCTCGCCATCGACCACCACCTCCTCCTGGTCACGAGCGCGAACTTCTCCTGGAGCGCGGAGAACAACAACGTCGAGTTCGGCGTCCTCATCGACAACCCGAACCTCACCGAAGCCGTCGAGCGCGAGCTGCGGGAGGCAGAGGGGGCCCTATACGAACAGATCTCCTGACGGGCCCGGTCTGGGCGCCCGCCAGCCAAGGGTCGGGCACTTCGGCGCTACAGCATCGACAACAAGCACGACGACACCGATCCCTTCCGAGATGAAGGACACATCGCCCAGTGACTGAGACCGACTGGCATTTGGTCGCGGATGGACTTCGCCACTTTTCCCGCTCCGGTTGCCGCCGCCTTGCTTAAAATCTTCCGAGATGGCCGACGCCTTGCTCCATGAGGAGCTCGTCTCCATCCATCAGGCGTGCCGGTCAGCAGGCGCACCCGCGATTGAGCGCCCTGTCCCCTCCGTCCGCGACGCGATGTCGCAGACACCAGCGTGGCTGGTCAACTTCATGGACCTCGCCGAACGGCTGCGAGGCCGAAGCCCCATCGCCCGCCAGCTGCCGCAGACCATCGACCTGGCGGTATTCGACGCCCTACTTGGAGGCGACGCTTGGAAGGCGCCGGCGTTCGGTCACCTCTTCGCACGCGAGCATCGACAGGCACTGGGAAATGCCATGGACTGCCTGTCGAAGGCGGTGCCAGAGTTGACGAAACATCTCCTCCCCTTGAAGGACCTGCCCTTCGACCGAGCCGCAACAGCCTCGCTCAGCCAGTCGAAGCATCAGTGATCACGTACCTGGGCTGGGGCAGGCACCTGCCTGCCCCAGCCCAGGCCGCCCTCTTCAATGAACTGCACGTGAGAGGCTGGCCGTGCCCACATTCCGAGCCGAGGGTGCTGGTGTGCGGAAGTTGCCGCTGATCGTGGCCGCATGGGGCACAATGCACTGGTGATAGGTGGGAACCCGAATCGCCGCCCGGTGGAGCACCCCGCGCCGACCGACGCAACCGTGAAACAGCTGTACGGAACCGCCTTCCGCTGCGGCAAGCCGGACTGCCAGCGCCCCTTGTTCCGGTTGGACAACGAGACCGGCGATCGGACCCTCAACAGCCGTGTCGCGCACATCAACGCTCGCAGGGAGGGTGGCCCCCGATGGAACCCCGGCATGTCGGGCGAGGAGAACCGCAGCGCGGAAAACCTGCTCCTGCTATGCATCGAGCACTCGTACGAGATCGATGAAAAAGCCGCCCGGTTCCCTCCGGAGATGCTTCGGGAGTGGAAGGCGGCGCAACTGGCCGAGCACGACCAGATTCAGCGGTCGTGGCACCTGAACAACGATGAAGTTGCGGAAGCATCCGCCCTCTCCTTCGACCCCCATCAGCTGAGCATCGCCACGGCCAGTGCGACGACGGTCATGGCGGCCGCCCGGGCAGTCGGGAAGATGATGAGCGTCGGTCGCCAACGACGTCGCCTCGCGCATCAAGCGGCCCAGGAATGGCAGGCATTGCGCCTCCGCACAAACAGGACGATGCCCACTTTCGATCTGAACGGGGACCGCCTGACCGTCGAGCCCTCCAGAGCAGAGACCAAGCCCCACGAGGAAGCACTGAACAGAGCTCTCGCCGAGAGCCAGGCCGAACTCGAGCCCCTGGCCGTCGAGGTCGTTGCCGAGCTCCACGCCGTATCTGCCGCCGACCAGAGCCTCGGGCCATGGTGCGACTGGGTAGAACGACAGGTCGAAGAACTGATTGCCACAGCAGGCCGCTGGCCGGGCCGGCCACCGACCGACGACGACCAGGCATGGCCAGACGCGGTCGCCGAGCTGCAACGCGCCTCAGCGGCCCTGAGCGCCGCCTGGCGGAGGGACCGGACAGCCTCCCCGCCCGAGCCGGCCCCCGCCATCTCTGGGCCTATTGAGACAGATCAACAGCGTGCGGTCCGGGAGCACTGGGAACTACTGGAATCGGCAGGCCCCTGGGGCCGGGTGAACCACCGTGACTATGACGCGCCGCTGTACGCACGCCTGACGGAGGCGCTGCCATTGGCGAATGCTCTTCCCCTCGTGCCATCGCTGATGCCAATGGGGCTAGACGTTACGGCCCGGCGTGCAGCGACTGTAGCCCGCAATGCCGACGAGACCGCCTACTGTGCCCTCATCCGTCAGGCCACCAAGCAGACGTCTCTGGCTGCCTCGGTTGTTCTGCTTCAGCATCTCGGCGCCATCGCGAAACAGCAGGGTCGCGAGGAATTGCAGGATGCGGCAGCCGCCGAAGCCACCAAACTCCTGCTGGCTGAGGACTGGAAGTCTCCCGCTGTCTGGGTAGACAACAGAAACTACGCACGAAGGCTGCTTGCATGGACTGCGGGCGCCAGCCACAGCGGAGAAGTTCGGGACACCCTCAAGACAGCATTCGAGGGAAACCCAGACCTGCTGCCGGCGGTGATCGAAGCGATGGGGCAGTGGGGTGAGGCCTTCAGCCGTGACGGAACCGATCCAACTCGGATATTCCAGCGGATTTCCGAATTGCCGGATTGGTTTCCCACGGGGCTGGTCGCAGACCTCATCAAGCAGACGTTCCCAGCGGTCTCTGCAGCCGACGAATTTGGCAGCGAGCGATACAGCGACGTGGTGCAGCGACTCGCCAGTCAGATCCTGTGGATCGCCGAGGGCAACAGCAACGAGTGGTAACACGGGGTCCGTCCAGCGTTGCTCAGCCGAAGGCGAGTTCGCGGAAGCTAGAAGAAGTACCGGGTCGGCATGAAACAGGCCCTGCGGCGGCTGGCGCAAGGGCCACACGCTCCGCCCGAAGCACTTCGCTCACTGGACCTGGACGGCCCCGGCAGGGGCGAGGCCAAAACGACAAGAGCTGTATGACGGGAGACTGTCACTACGGTTCCGTGGGAGCCCGGGGGGTGAGATTCCCCCCGGGCGACCCCACTATTAGCACAGCTTTCCGGTGGCTCCAAGCAGTTGAATCTCCAGAACATCGGCTGATCGCCGTCCGTCCCCACAGACTGGCGAGCTTGCGTCGATTGTTGAGGAGTACCTGAATGCATCTGGCATCTGAGCGGAGCCAAGCCAGCCAGCCGCAGAGGATTCGCAGGGCAGTAGTCCGCCCGTACGACCGCCGGACCACCGTTCGGACCAGGCAGCACTGCCTCGAAGATTTCTGCTTGGTGGCCGCCGAGTTGGCTGTGAAGTACGACCTGGTCCGGACGGCGGGGAACGAAGCGGGGAACTCCATGCCCTACAACGTGATTGGCTCCGGAGGTGCTTCCCACATCGCGTAGACCGTGTACTTGTCGGAGTGATTGCGGCCCCGCGCGACCTCCACTGTGCGAATCACCGGCTTCAACAGAGCCCGACGGTCGTCGTGGTCAGCGGCTTCCCAGAGATCCAAGATCTTGACGAACATGTTCCGGTCCGGCCGGGGCAGGACCGTTGGCTTGTCCTGGAGCTGATGCTTCAGGTCCTCTTCCTCCACCCGTAGTCCGGCGCGCTGCGTCTCCAGTTCTGCCCGCTTGCGTCGCGCGGCGTCGGCCGACACCAGGCCATCAAGTACGGCGTCGGTGAGCCTGTCCTCCCTTGCAGTGATCTCCGCCAGCACCTGCTCGATCTCACGAAGCCGGCGCACCGCTTGCTCGACGGCCGGGGATTCGGGGCTCGACACCACCTCGACAGCCCGCCGGCCCACTGACGACTCCAACCCGGGCTCCTGCTCGGCGAGGTCGCGAAGCCACTGCACCACTGCTTCCTCGGCTCCAGCCAGCGTGGCGTACACCCCGTTCCCGGGACAGTCCTTGAACTTCATGTGCCGGGTGCAGCGGTACAGCACATCACGCGAGTCAGGCAGGCCGTTGATCCACGGACGCTGCACCTTCTTCGCCCGGAGCATGGAGTGCATTGATCGGTGGCAGCCGACGCAGCTCAGGAAGCCTGAGACGCTGTACTTCGCCCGGAAGCTGTGGCCCTTGTCGTCGTTGCTGGACAGCCGTCGTTCGACGTAGGCGTCCCAGAGGCGCTCGCACTCCACCGTGTCGTCGATCACCGCCTGGTGAGCGCCCCGGTAATAGAGGTAGGTCGTGAGGTCTCGGTGCAGGGATGTGCGCTCCAGCTTCGTCCCACCTTCGGGCGTCTCGACTGTGCGGTGCAGCAGTTCAGGAACCTGGTAACGGACGAAGCCGAGGCCGAAACCGGAGTCGAGGATCTGGTACAGGGCCCCGGCATCGATATCAGTGCCGGTGTAGTGCTTCACGCCCTGCTCCTTCAGCCACAGCACCATGCCGCGTACCGACTCACCGGCCGCGTACCTCTGGTAGAGGGACGCCAGGATCGGTCCCGTCACCCGGTCGATCCTCAGGATCCCGTCCTTGCAGCGTGGGCAGGTGAGGAGCTTCTTGCCACGTTCCGGGGGAGGGCAGACGTCGCAGCGGAAGTATCCGAATCGGCCGCGGGAGCCGTGCGCCAGGCCGGCCCGGCGGCGCCGCTCGATGGTGTCCCTCCACGAGTCGGACTTCTGGTTGGACTCCAATTCGGCGATGTTCAGCATCTGCGCGATCGCGAACTTGCCGATCGTCGTCTTGCCGTCGAAGTCCTCGCGCGCTGCCCGAACCTCGATGCCGTAGTTGGTGAGGGTGTCGAGGTGCTGGAGTGACTCCCGCAGGTTGCGGCCGAAGCGGGACCAGATCCAGAGGATCAGTACGTCGAACTCGCGCCGCCGTGCCATGTCGATGATGTCGGCGATGCTGCGGTTATCGAACGCGCGGCCAGACTTTCCGATGTCGACGATCGGGTCCATCACGACCTCGATGTCCTCGCGCTCCGCCAGCTTCCCGGCATGCTCCACCTGGAGTTCCGGGCTGATCATGTCGGGCCGGTCCTTGGAGACCCGGACGTAGATGACGCCGCGCTTGCGGCGTTGCTCGGGCTGCGGTAGGTCCAGCGACACCCCGGTGGGGGAGGAGGGAGCCGGAACGGTGGGACGGAGGCGGATCGGAGCGGGGCTGTGCATGTCGGTGATGTTAGTTCCGAGCGACGAACGACGCGCCGAACATCGCGACCACGTGCTGGGCGCCCAGTCCGAACGTACGGGGCCAGGAGAGCCGTTCGTCCGGCCGGACCACGGCCCCCGGTGCGGGGGTCTTCCCGTCGCCGTGCAAGGTCCAGCGCACGCCGAGGCCCATGGTCGCTCCCTGTTGTGTAGGTGCGGAGCCGAGCGCCTCGCCGGGCACGTCGCTGCCGCAGAAATGATCAGCGCCATGGTAATGCCGGACCGTGGCGTGCTCGCGGCCGGGCCATGGCCCCTGAGCACGGCCGATGCGGGTGCCGCGGGGCCGGCGGCCTCGCGGGCCCCGCCGGGGCGCAGGGTCCGGGAGGGGATTTCGTAT